>WFTU01000371.1 GCA_015485375.1 Paracoccaceae bacterium
CACGTTTCCCGGTTTGGTCACGGTCTGTTCCGCGCCTCCTGCGCGACCATCGCCCGCGCCGTTTTCCGCGCCGCGCCGGCGTATCTGACCACCATCGCCGGCCGGTGTACCCGGTTCTTAAACCAGCAATATGGCCCTCGGATCATAGCATCTCGAACGCACTTGCCCGACGTCGAACCCCGCGTGCAATCGCCTCTGCCAAACTTGGCGGGAACCCGGACGGCAGCCCGGCAATCGTTTTCGCCAGTGCAGGTTCAATCTGAGACGCGATTCCCACCAAGATCTCTTCCGCCATCGCCACGCCATATCCTGCCGCCTTTGCCGCATGCAGGAAATGGCGCGGCACCACTTCGTTGATCCGGTAGTGCCCGGCTACGGCCATAGCGAGGCGCATCCGGTTTTGCCGGATCTGCCCATCATCCACTGCTTTCTGGGCGCTCAGCACATCATAGAGCGGCGTCATCCGGAAACCACCGGGACGCAGCGCGATGCTGAAATTCTTGGCGTGTCCATCGGTGGCTCCCAATAGCCAGAAAAGCACCTGCGCGCGAAAAAACGCGCGCTGGTCAACCTCGGGGTCATCACTGCCAGCCAGCAAGCCGATCCCTTCGGTGATCCCCGGCCCACCATCCATGTCATATTTCTGACTGGGCGGTACCGCGAGCGCTTGGCAAAAATCTTCTTGCGGCAGGCGGATCAATCGCCCGTCCCTGGTCCAGCGCCGGTCAAATCGCGTCACCACAAGGCTTCGGACATCCTCAAAGTCGACGATCTCGACTTTGGCCACATCCATGCCCATGGCGCGGCAAAAGCTCATGCAGAAGAACTCGTTCTCGACGCTGTCGGACAGATCAATGCCATTGGGCAGAACACCGAGCTGGGTCTTGAGGATATGGGTCGTGGGTGTCATGCCCGAGGGCCGGATCCATTCATCTCCATGGCGGAGCAGAGCGGTTTTCTCCTGAACGCCCGCGATGGAAATGCGGAAATCGTCCTCTTCCTCCAGCCCAAGAGGGGCGCTCGCCAGATTGCGCAGCATGTCAGCGATTTGCGCTTCTTTGACAGGCACTCCTTCGAGTGCACCCATCTCGGGCACCTCGCCTGAAACGAACTGCAGTGCGCCGACGCAATCGCGACCGATCTTTTCGAGCATGTGCCAGGCATCAGTACCACCCGCTCGAACCCGCGCCGCAACCCGTTCACGGATCGCCTGATTGTCAGGAAGCAGGTTTTCCAGATATGCAATGACCGGCCCGCCCTGATGCGCCTGTTCACGCAGCGGCAGCGAGAGAGAGATGGGCATGGCGTGTTCCCACGCCAACCATTCTGGAACGTAGGTGAAACTGATCGCACCAGACCCGGCGAGGCGCAGTATGCCCACCGGTCGGCCGTTCAGAAGCACCTGCATCGTGCTACTATGCCTGCGTTTCGCCATCAGAAGATATCCTCGATCTCAACCGAGCCGCTGCGCTCGACCAACCGAAATTCGAGCCCAAGTGCTGCCATTACGGCTAGGACCGTGGCAAGCTTGGTCCCTGCATCGCCGTTCTCGAGCGACGAAATTGTCGCCACGCGCAAATTGGTTCGCGCGCTGATATCGCTTTGGGTCCACCCGCGTGCTTTGCGCGCTCGGCGGAGCGCTTCACCGAGCTGGTCGGCGGTTCGTGCTGTAAGGTCCATATTGGGGCTCCTTTTGCGGCGTAGCGTAAAATAGAATATATTACGCCACAGCGTAAAACTCAATAGTTTTCGCTATAGCGTAATCTCAATATCGATTTCACGCCCGCAAACCCCCAGGTGCGCCGCCGCTGCGTCACTACAAAAATACGCAGCGCTGGGCCTGCCCGGCGCAGGGGGTGTCAATCGTGCGCGCCGTCAGGGCCTAGAATTGATGGGTTGGATGCTGATTGACACCTACAACACCGGGAAGCCGGTCAAGAACGCGTTTTGATACGCGCCTCCTGCGCCATCATCGCCCGCGCCTTCTGCCGCGCAGCACCCGCATAACGCACCACCATCGCGCGGCTGGTGTGGCTGGTTACGGTGCATCAAAGTCGCCATGAACCGCGATGATCTCTTCGCTGATCGTTTCCTCGATCGCCATTCCCTCGATGCATTTCCTCAGCCAGGCCGGGTTTCTGATCATCTCTACAGCCTTGTCGTAAGCAGTACGCACCGTCTGACCATAGGCTGCCTCTGCCTTGTCCCAAGCGATTTTCGGGATGGGTCCCCATCAAGAAATCATCATGCTGAGGTCGATTATGTCGCGGCTGAGAACGGCCTTGTCGGCATAGCGGTCGGCATTGGCGAGAAGCTTCTCGCAATACATGTCTGCCCGTGTCAGGACGGGAACTCCGAGCCGAGGGTCCATTTCGCCGCTCAGATCGATACGCGCCTCGCGAACAATCTCGAATTTGGCCCTTGTCCCTGCGGCCTCAAGCTGTGTCCGGATGCCATACTGATCGGTTAGAACATCGCGCACGACAGTGACACCGGCGCTGGGCGGCAGGACCCTGTCGAGATGTCCGCCGAAGGTTGCCTCACGCAGTAACCGATATCCCTCGTTCGAAGAACAGGGAAAGCCTATATCAACGCTTTCCCGATATTCTCCAAGATTGAGAACGATGGCGGTACCGCCCCCGAACCATGCCTCTGATCGAAGCAGCAGCTCCGCGTCGAGAGCTTTTAGAACCTGAGCAATGGCGTTGTGGTGCGGACGATCAAACATTCAACACGCCGTTGCCATACCGGGCAACGAGCATGTCGAGTAAATTTCGTTCTTCGCCGTCAAGCGCATCCTTGTCGACATAACGCCAGTTGCGTTCATAAATAGCCAAAGCGTCGCGCCCGTCCAACTCAGTGTTGGCCGGCCGGTTCCAGCAAAGGTCCCGAAGCTGCGTGAAGTTTTCGACACGGACTTTCATCGTTATTCCTCTCGCCGACAATATAGGGATTCCAGACAAAGCTTTCCACCAGAGTCTTCGTTCTCAGGTTGTCACCGGTGGGAAACCAGCCAAAAGCTTCCTGGTTGGTTGAGTAGCCTCAATTTATACCCTGCTGAAGCACGCAGCCGAACTTCACCCGTTCTGCGCCTTCTGTCGCGCGGACGTCGCAGGGCGCAGCGTACCCATAGATCGGCCGTTCAGAAGCACCTGCATCGTACCACTACGCCACCGTTTCGCCATCAGAAGATATCCTCGATCTCAACCGAGCCGCCGCGTGTGACCAACCGGCATTCGAGCCCGAGAACGGCCATAATGGCTATCACCGTGGCAAGTTTGGTTCCTGCTCCGCCATTCTCGAGCGACGAAATCGTCGCCATCCGGAGATTGGTACGCACGCTGATATCGCTTTGGGTCCACCCGCGTGCTTTGCGCGCTCGCCGTTGCTCTGACATTATGAGATTTGAGGCGGTCGGATCTTCTAACTGGCGATTTGTCAATACAAGGGATGGCGCTCATGGAGCCAAGCGGCAACAGGACGCAGCGCAATCTCCGACAGAATTTCCAGACGGCAAGTTGCGTAATCAGCCAGGAAATTACCTCATTTTGACCGAAACCCCAAGTTTGTGATAGAGTTGCGGCAAGCCTCATACCGAATGTGGCAGAAGAAGGGGGCAGTACAATAAGAATTCTCTTGGCACTCCTTGCTTTTGTCGCACCGGTACCGTCTTGGGCGGGAGACCCGATCCCAGGCGTTGAATTCTATCTGGTCGGCAAGCTCGAACCGGATTTCAGAATTTGCCTGCAAACCCCGGGCGCTACCAGGATCAACCTCAAGGGTAAAACCTATTGCATGGTCCCGGACAGTGCTCTCCGCCAAGTCAGGATGAAGGGGGATTTTTCACGGTTCCGGTTTATGACCAGTATCCCCGGACCCGTCTTTGGATCCGACAGAGAATGCACCGGAGACAGGGAAAACAGCATCGTGGTGCTGAATGGTGCACGCTTTTGCATAGGCCCGGCCTCTGCCATCAGCCATAACAGTTCCAGGTCGAATTTTTCGCGCTGAGCGCCACCGGCGGAATTCAGGCCAACTGGCGGTACACTATCCCATAGCCCTGTTCATGAGGATCCGAGGTGGGCGTAAACCGTGGTGCGCGAAATGCCCAGTTGGCGGGCGACAAGGCTGATGTTTCCACCCGACTCCCCCAGAAGGCGGCGAATTTTTCGGCAGCGCGCTTCGCGCAGGGCCTTCCCCGCGCATTTGGGGCATGCCGATATGTCTTCGCCGGGGATGGTCTGGAGGCATGAAAGATCCCCCCTGCGCAGAACCGTGTGCCGGGCATTTGCCACCATCAGCTGAAGGGCGCGCTTGAGATCGCGTATGTTTCCTGGCCAAGTCCGTTTGCGCAGCTGGTCGATCACTGATTTTGACAACACATGGTCCGGCGAAATTCCGGCCAGCAGCGTCTGGCAGATCTTCGCGAAGTCGGAACGTTCTTCAAGCTTGGGAAGCTCAAAACGATATCCGGAGATACGCCGCACGAAATCCCGGCTCAATGTACCCGAGGACACGGCACTCTCGATTGGCTGCCCGGATGAGAAGAGCACCACCTTGGCCGTCGCGCGGTCGCCGCCCATTCGCCCGTCACCGAGCATGTCGAGAAACCGAACCAGAAGATTTTGCACATCCCGCGGCAATTCCGCGATCTCGCCGAAATGCAGCGTTCCGCCTGAGGTCATGAAATCGTGAAAGAATTCATGGGAAATCTGCCGGTCGTCCGGCTTTTCCGGAACAAGCGCGCCCAACGAGAGGAGGCTCTCAAAATAGCTGGCCGAAATGGCTCCGCAATCAACCGAAAGAAACGGCGCTTCGGGGTGGGTGCGGATGTGGATCTCATGGGCCGTTGACTTCTTTCCGGTGCCGCTCTGTCCCTCGATCACGATTGGCAGGCCGACCTTGGCGGCATTGCAGGCCAGGGTGATCTGCCGTTGCAGAAGCTGATCTTCCATCACCAGGCCTTGGCGCTTGGGCGATTGGGCGGCGACCGCGCCCCCCGCGCCATTTCCAAAAGATATACCCAGCGTACGGCGGCGTGCCCGGGCGACAAGATCGCTCTGGTTGGAGAAGCTGGCAGCGGCAAAGACGGTCGAGCCGAGCCAGTCTTCCAGTTGCACTACCCGCCCCCGAATGAGCCGGTCGATGAGATCGGAAAACGAGTTTCTGAAGATGTCCTGAAACAAGCAGTCGGAGGCAAGGCTGATGCCATTGAGCATGGAAATCGCCTGCGAATTCGAACCGCGCAGGTTGCCGTCAAGGTCGAAGGCGAGCATCCCCACGCTCATGGTGTTCAGGTATTCCTCCCGCGGATGGAACACCAAGGTGATGGAGTTCCGGTGATCTTCCAGAAACAGGCGGTTTTCTATGTTGGTTGCGGCAAGTTTTACCAGGGCCAGCGTGTGGTGCTGACGGGCCGTGATATCCGAGGAGGCGTCGATCAGGCCAACGACGCGGTTCTGGCTGTCGAAGATCGGCGCGGCAAGACAGGAAACCCGGCCGTGCTCGCAGAAGAAATGCTCCTGCCCGATGACTTTAGCGGGCTTTCGCGTGGCAAGACACAGGCCGAGCGCGTTGGTGCCACGCAACTCTTCCTTCCAGACGGTGCCGGGTACTATGGTCCGCCCTGTCGATGTGCTCTGGAAATCCGGATCGGAAATGGTGTCGAGCAGAACGCCGTCCGCATCTGCGAACGCAACCATGAAATTCGCTCCGGCAATCTGGGAATAAAGAAGCTCGAGTTCCGGGCGCGCGAACTGGGTAATGCGTTCACTTCGCTGCTTTCGCTCTCTCAACTCGGTGGGCGAAACCGCTGCATCAACCGGTGGCCCCAGTGGATCGAGGCCTGCCCGGAGGCTGCGCCGCCAACTGTTTTCGATATCGCGCGGAACAAGGCCAGGCGCAATCTCTCCATGCGCCTCCAGTTGCCGCCGAGCGATCTCGAATCCGGTTGACAATTCCCTGTGATCCCCCCAGACCATCCTCCGATTCTCAGCATCAGTTTGCGGCGAACGACCCTGCCGTTGCAAATGGCAATGCTGAAACTGTTCAGAAACTGAACACACTAACCCCCGAATTGGCCAAAACTGGACACTCTTCACGCTCGCACGATGTGCGGCGCGGATTATGCTTGGTGTGGTAATCTTTGAAGCCTGTTGGGAGCGTCTGATGAAAGCCCAGGTATTGGAACAATATGACGAAGAACTGTCGGCACCTTCATGGGTGACGATGAAAGATGTACCCGATCCAAAGATCGAGAAATCCACCGACGTGATCGTGCGCATCGGCGGGGCCGGGGTCTGCCGCACCGATCTGCACATCATCGAGGGCGTCTGGCGCCCGCACATGGATCCGACGGGCGATGCCCTTCTGCCGCTGATCATGGGCCACGAAAACGCCGGCTGGATCGAGGAGATCGGCCCCGAAGTGGAGCACCTCAACGTGGGCGATCCGGTGATCGTCCATCCCAAGATCTCGGACGGCACCTGCCTGGCCTGCCGGCGCGGCGAGGACATGCACTGCGATGGCCCCTTCCCGGGCCTCGATAGCGATGGCGGCTATGCGGAGTTTCTCAAGACCTCGATGCGCAACATCGTGACCTTGCCGAAAACCCTCGCCCCCAAGGACGTGGCGCCCTATTCCGATGCGGGGCTGACCGCCTACAGGGCGGCCAAGAAGGCCTCGCGCCACCTGCTTCCGGGCGAGAAATGCGTGGTGATCGGTGCCGGCGGCCTTGGCCATATCGGCATTCAGGTGCTGCGCGCCATGTGCGCGGCCGACATCATCGTGGTGGATGTTTCCGACAGCTCTCTCGAACTCGCCAAGGATTGCGGCGCGCACCATCTGGTCAAGGCCGATGGCGGCGAGGTCGAGGCGGTGATGGAGCTGACCGGCGGCAACGGTGCCGAGGCGGTGCTGGACTTCGTGGGTGAAAAGGGCACGACCCACAAGGGGATCGCCATGACCCGTCCGATGGGGAATTACTACATCATCGGCTATGGCGAGGATATTCAGGTTCCCGCCGTCGATCTCATCATCACCGAGCGCAACATCATCGGCAACCTTGTCGGCACCTGGGCCGAACTGACCGAACTGATGGAGCTGGCAAACCGGGGTTTGGTCAACCTGGCGATCAAGGAATATGCCCTGAGCGATGCCAATCAGGCACTCAGGGATCTGCGTGACGGCAAGATCAGGGGGCGTGCCGTGCTCATACCCTGAGAGAAAAGAAACCAAACTGGGAGGAAAAGATGAAACGGACTCAAATGGCGCTGCTTCTGTCCAGCAGCATCGCGTTGGCGAGCCAGGGAGCCCTGGCGCAGGGTGACTATTCGCGCTTCGGCATCAAGGAGGACATCCCCGGCACCTGCAGCTACGCAAACATCGACAAGAAGGATTACACCGGCAAGACGCTCAACATCATCACCCACGCGATCCCGGTGATGGGCGAACCCACGGCGCTGCATGCCAAACAGTTCAGCGAGCTGACCGGCGCCGAGGTGAACGTAGTGCACGTGCCCTTCGGCGATCTGTTCCAACGTATCATGATTCCGTTCCAGACCGGCCAGAATGCCTATGACGTGATGTTCTACGGCTCGCTCTGGATCGGTGATCTCAACCCGTTCCTGGAGCCGGTGCCGGAGTTCTACCGCAACTCGACCGGCATGCAGGACGTGACGCCCAACTACATCGGCGTGGCCTCCTGGGGCGATCAGATGGTGCAGTATCCGGTGGACGGCGACCGGCATTACCTGAAATACCGCACCGACGTGTTCGACAACCCCGAGATGCAGGCCAAGTACAAGGAAGCCACCGGAAAAGACCTGCGCGTGCCGCAAACCTGGGAAGAATACAACGAGGTGGCCGCCTTCTTCACCAACTGGGATTGGGATGGTGACGGCGAGACGAACTACGGCTCTGCCGAGGTGGTCAAGCGCGACGATCTGATGTTCTCGGCCTTCATCAGCCGGGTGGCGCCGTTCGCCAAGCACCCGGACGTCAAGGGCGGCTTCTTCTTCGATCTCGAAACCATGACCCCGCTGGTCAACACGCCGGGCTGGGTGCGCGGGCTGGAACTGTTCGTGGAGGCGCAGAAGACCTTCCCGCCGGGCGGCAACAACTTCGGCCTAGGCGACGAGATCTTCTCGTTCGGCGGCGGGCAGACGCTGATGAGCTACAGCTGGGATGACGCCTACATCCAGGCCATGCAGCCCGACAGCCGCATCCGCGACAAGGTGGCCGCGGCGCCGTTGCCCGGCTCCTATGAAGTGTGGAACCGCGAAACCGGCCAGTGGGACAAGTTCGACGAGCCCAACCGTGCGCCCTACATCACCTGGGGCTGGACCTCTGCGGTATCGAAGAACTCCAAGGTCAAGGACGTGGCCTTCGACTTCCTGTGCTTCTTCAGCAACGAGGCCAACACCCTCAGCGACCTGCAGATCGGCCGCTTCGGCGTGAACCCCTATCGCAAGTCGCATTTCACGCTGGACCTGTGGCAGGACAAGCTGGGCTGGAGCGAGAAATCGGCCCAGACCTACATCGACACGCTTTCGGGCATGGATCTGAGCAAGAACCGCGTGTTCGATCTGCGGGTGCCCGGTGTGAACCAGTTCATGTCGGCGCTGGCGGTGGGTGTTTCCGAGGCGCTTGCCGGCCAGAAAACCCCGCAGGAGGCGCTCGACGGCGTGGCCGAGCAGTGGACCGCCATCGTGGACCGGATCGGCAAGGACACGGTGCGCGCGGCCTATGCGAATGTTGTTGCATTGGAAGACAACTTGCAATGAACTTGCTTCGGGAGGGCATCTGCCCTCCCGACTGCCCATCAAGAAGAAGAACGGCGGGGGGTAAGCTGCGATGTATCGGGACAAGTATTTCTTTCTTCTGCCCGGTCTTGTCGTCCTGATCGCGATCATCATCTTCCCGCTTCTGTTCACGATCAGGGTCAGCTTCTCCAGCTGGGACGTGTTCCAGCCCGGACTTGACTACATCGGCGGGCGGAACTTCGCCCGGGTGTTCGAGGACACCCGCTTCTGGGAAAGCCTGCTGCGGCTTTCGGTGCTCTCCGTCTCCTCGGTGCTGCTGCAATACGTGATCGGTTTCGCCCTGGCGCTGGCGGTGTGGCGCGAAATCCGTTTCCGCCGCTTCTTCCGGGTGCTGTTCCTGGTGCCGATGATGACCACGCCGGTGGTGATGTCGGTGATCTGGCGCACCATCTTCCACGAAAGCCTCGGCCCGGCCAACGACATCCTCCAGGCAATCGGGCTGGGCACGGTGCCGTGGCTCTCCACCGG
>WFTU01000372.1 GCA_015485375.1 Paracoccaceae bacterium
CGCCGCTTTGATGGCGCGCATGGCGGCGAGCTTGCCCGCATCGCCGTATTTCAGCAGGTCATCCTTTTTCAGCCGCCCGACCCCGTGTTCGGCGCTGAAGGAGCCGCCGAAGCTGTCCACCAGATCGTGGATCGCGGTTTTGACCGCGCCTTTGACAGAATCAAAACCGTCGCGGCTGCTGCCTGCGGGGGGGAATACGTTGTAGTGCAGATTGCCGTCGCCAAGGTGGCCAAAACAGTTGATACGCAAGGCGGGGTCGATGGCTTTGATGGCTTTGATGCCTGCATCGATAAACGCCGGCACATGGCTGACGGGGACGGAAACATCGTGCGAGGAGACGGAACCGATCAGGCGGTTGGCCTCGGGGACGGTTTCGCGGATGCTCCAGAAAGCACCCAGTTGCGCCGCGTTTTGTGCCAGAACGGCGTCGGAGAGCAGGCTCCGATCGAAAGCCTCGGCGAGGGCATCTTCCAGCCGTGGGCGCAGGTTCGATCCGGCCCCTGCCCCGCATTCGATCAGCACCATCCATTCGGGGGCTCCGTCGAGCGGGGATTTGCAGGGCAATCCCGTTTCGCGCAGGAAATCGAGGCCGTTGCGGTGGATCAGTTCGAAGGCGGAAATCATCGGGCCGAAGCGCTCCGACAGCAGATGTAGCAGGTCGAGCGCGGCTTGTGGCGAGGGGACGGCGATGAAGGCGCCCTCGACCTCGACAGGGCGCGGGAACAGCTTCAGGCTGGCGGCGGTGATGATGCCGAGTGTGCCTTCGGAGCCGATCAGCAGGTTACGCAGGTCATAGCCGGTGTTGTCCTTGCGAAGGCGTTTCAGGCCGTTGAACACGGTGCCGTCGGGTAACACCGCCTCCACCCCCAGACACAGATCGCGGGCGTTGCCGTAGCGCAGCACGTTGACGCCGCCGGCGTTGGTGGCGAGGTTGCCACCGATGCGGCAGGAGCCCTCGGAGGCCAGCGAGAGCGGGAACAGGCGGTTGACGGAGTCTGCCGCCGCGCGCACGTCGGCGAGGATGGCACCGGCTTCGGCGATCAGGATGTTGTCGGCGGGATCGATGCTGCGGATGGCGGTCATGCGTTCGAGCGACATCAGGACCGGCGCGGGTCCGTCCTCCTTGATCTGGCCGGAAACGAGGCCGGTGCCGCCGCCGTAGGGGACGACCCCGATACGGGCGGCGTTGCAGGCTTGCAGGATTTGCGAGACTTCAGTCACATTGCGCGGTTTCAGCAGCGTAGCGGCCTGTCCGTGGAAGCGGCCGCGCGGTTCCTCGAGATAGCGCGGCTCAAGCGGCGTGGCAAAAGGAGCCAGCCGGTTCAGCAGGGTTTCATCCGGTTCGTTCAGGGCCATATCGCATCCTACACATCGACGCGCCCGCGCCGGTCATTGCGCAGGTTGGCATAAAGCACGTGGTTGCGCCAGCGTCCGGCAATTTGCAGGTAGCTTTGGGCGACGCCCTCGTATTTGAAACCGGCCTTTTCCAGCAAGGCGCGCGAGGGGGTATTTTCCGGCAGGCAACCGGCCTGTATGCGGCTGAGGTCCAGCACGGTGAAGGCATAATCGACGGCGGCGGTCAGGGCCTCGAACATATAGCCCTGACGGGCGAATTCCTCGCCCATCCAGTAGCCGACGGTGCAGGACTGTGCGACGCCCGCCTGCATGTTGTCCATGGTCAGCCCGCCGAGCAGCGCGCCGTCGGAGCGGCGGATCAGCACCAGCGGCAGGGCGCGTCTGGCGGTCACGGCATTGCGGCTCCATGCGACGCGGTAGCGGAAGGATTTGCGGGTCAGGTAGTCGTAGCTGCGCACCGGCTCCCACGGTTCGAGGAAATCCGAGGAAGCGCGGCGCAGCTTTGCCCATTCCTCGTAATCGCGCATGTCGGGCAGGCGCAGGAACAGGCGTTCGGTCTCGATCACCGGATATCTGCGCCGCCTGAACATGTATCAGGCCACCAGCTTGCGGGTCAGGTCGGGAAGCTCCGGCGCGCCTTCGACCGGACCGTAGAGGGCCATGGCAGGGGTCGCATCCGCACGCAGGCTGGCGGCGAAGTCGCGGACCTTTTCGGTGGTCACGGCCTCGATCTTCTCGATGGTTTCCTCCAGTGTCGGCACGCGGTTCCAGACGGAGATCATGCGGGCAAGACGTTCGCAGCGCGCGGTGGAGCTTTCCAGTCCCATCAGCATGCCGGCCTTCATCTGGGTGCGGGCGCGCTCGACCTCGGCGTCGCTCATGTCGTCGGTGGCGCGGCGCAACTCGTCGATGGTGAGTTCCGCCAGTTCGCCGACCTGATCGGCGCCGGTGCCGGCGTAGATGGTGAACAGGCCGGTATCCTCGTGCGCCGAGGCTTGCGCGAAGATGGTGTAGCAAAGGCCACGTTTCTCGCGTGCTTCCTGAAACAGGCGGGACGACATGCCGCCGCCCATGGTCGCGGCGAAAATCTGGCTGGTATAGACGGCGTCGTTGCGCCAGCCCGGGGCCTCCAGTGCGAAGGTGAAGTGGGCCTGTTCCAGATCCTTGACCTCGCGTTTCTCGCCGCCGACGAAACGGGCGGCGGGGGCGATGGCGGCGTTGCGGCGCGGCAGGTCGCCGAACAGGTTTTCCGCCGCCTTGACGATGGCGTCATGGTCGATGCCGCCCGCCGCCGACAGGATCATCTGTTCGGGGCCATAGTATTCCTGCACAAAACCGGCGAGGTCGTCGCGCTTGAACGCGCGCACCCGTTCGGCGGGGCCGAGGATCGGGCGGCCCATGGGCTGGTCGGGGAAAGCGGTTTCCTGCAACCAGTCGAAGATGATATCGTCGGGGGTATCGAAAGACTGGCCGATTTCCGACAGGA
This sequence comes from Paracoccaceae bacterium, assembly GCA_015485375.1. Lineage (GTDB taxonomy): Bacteria > Pseudomonadota > Alphaproteobacteria > Rhodobacterales > Rhodobacteraceae > NORP23. Next base: position 2,843 of record WFTU01000372.1, read on the forward strand.
TCACGCCGCGTTCGGTCTCGATCTCGCGCGGATCGAAGGCCGGATTGAGCAGGATGTCGGAGATCACGTCGATGGCCAGCGGCACGTCTTCCTGTAGCACGCGGGCGTAATAAGCCGTGGTCTCGCGGCTGGTGTAGGCGTTGATATAGCCGCCGACGTTCTCGATCGCCTCGGCGATGTCGAGGGCCGAGCGGGTCGCGGTCCCCTTGAACGCCATGTGTTCGAGGAAATGCGCGATGCCGTTCTGCTCCGCCCGTTCGTGGCGCGCGCCGGCATCGACCCAGATGCCGAGGGTGGCCGATTTCAGGCCGGGCATGTCCTCGGTCACGATGCGGAAACCGTTGGCGAGGGTGTGGGTGCGGACGCTCACGCGCGCGACCCCTTGCGGATGATATCCTCGATAGCGGCGAGGTCGTTGGCCACACGGGTGAAGCGTTCCTTGCGTTCAAACAGGTCGGCCATGTGTGGCGGCAGGGCGGGGCGGATGCCGCAGGCGGCCTCTACCGCGTCGGGGAATTTGGCGGCGTGGGCGGTGGCGAGGATCACCATCGGGGTTGCCGGGTCGCCGCGCTGCTCGCGCGCCACCTTGAGGGCGACGGCGGAATGCGGGCAGAGGATTTCGCCGTAGTGTTCCTGTGCGAAACGGATGGTCTCGGCGGTTTCTTCCTCGGAACAGCGGCCGGAGTCGAATTCGGCGCGCAGGCGCTCGAGGGCGCCTTGCGACAGGGCAAAACCGTTCTTGTCCTTCAGGTCGTCCATCAGTTGCGCCACGGCAGGGCCTTCGCGATCATAAAGGTCGAACAGCAGGCGCTCGAAATTGGAGGAGACCTGAATATCCATCGACGGGCTGATCGAGGGGGTGACGCCGCTTTTGGAGTGGTCGCCCG
>WFTU01000373.1 GCA_015485375.1 Paracoccaceae bacterium
AATCTGTGCCGCGCCCGCCTCTCGCAACACCGCGGCGCAGGCCGACAGAGTCGCCCCCGTTGTCATCACATCGTCCACCAGAACCACCCGCTTCCCCGCCACGTCCCGCCGCCGATGCAGAACAAAAGCGCCGGACTGGTTGTCGATCCGTTCCGCCCGTGTCATCCCCTCCTGCAGTTTCGTTGCCCGCTGCCGAACCAGCATATCCGGCACAACCGCAACATCCGCCATCCGGCCCAGATGCCGCGCCAGTTCCGCCGACTGGTTGTATTTTCGCCGGAACAGCCGCGACCAGTGCAGCGGCACAGGGACAATCACTTCCCCCCGCACCAATATCTCCGGCCCTGCCCGCGCCAGCCATCCGGCCAGCGGGCGCGCCATGTCCAGCCGGTCGCCATGTTTGAACGCCAGCACCCCGCGACGGCCCGCGCCGCGATACACCACCGCTGCCCGCCCGCGATCCCACTCCGGCGGGTTTGCCAGACAACCGTCGCAACACAAATCCAGCGCCGGATCGCCGGGCAACGGTGTGCCGCAGCGGTCGCAAACCGCACCGCTGATAAACACCGTCTCCGCCCAGCACGCCGCGCACAAATTCGCCCCCTGTGCGGTCAGTTCCTGGCAGGTCAGGCAGCGCGGCGGGTAAATTCCGTCAAGCAAAGCCTTCCCCTTGGCCTTCAGGAGGGGTATCTGCCTTGGCAAAGGGATATTCGAAAATGCAGACACCGCCACTCCTGTTCGATCATGACCTGCTTGCCCACCGTCGCGCCCGCGCTGCCGGGTTCGGGGACAAGGGGGCTTTCCTGCACCGCGAGATCGCCGCGCATGTCTCAGAAAGGCTGATGGAGGTTAAAAAAACCTTTACGGACGGCGCGATTGTCGGACCGCAAGGGGATATCTGGGCCGAGACCCTGAATCTGCCGAACATGATCACCGTGCCGGATCAGGAGGTTTTGCCGCTCGAGGAAGCCTCGCTCGATGTCGTGGTGAACGGGCTGGCGCTGCACTGGGCCAACGATCCGGTCGGTCAGCTTGTGCAGATGCGCCGCGCGTTGCGGCCCGACGGGCTGATGATCGCCACAATGTTCGGCGGGCAAACCCTGACCGAACTGCGCGCCTCGCTCGCCGAGGCCGAAACGGAGATCGAGGGCGGGCTGTCGCCGCGCGTCGCGCCCATGGGCGAAATTCGCGAGCTCGGCGGGCTGATCCAGCGGGCAGGGCTGGCGCTGCCGGTGGCGGATTCGGTGGTGCTGAACGTGACTTACGAAACGCCGCTACACCTGATGCACGACCTGCGCGCCATGGGCGAAACCAATGTGATGGTGGATCGGCGCAAAACCCCGATGCGCCGCGCAACCCTGTTGCGGGCGATGGAGATTTACGCGCGGAACTACACGGTGGACGGGCGGATCAACGCGACCTTCGAGGTGATCTTCCTGACAGGCTGGGCGCCTTCGGAAAACCAGCAGAAACCGTTGCGGCCCGGCTCGGCGACAACCTCGCTGGCCGAAGCGCTGGGGACAAAAGAGTTTAAACCCTGAAAAGGGAAAAACGGAAAAGTTGGAATGTTCCAACTTTCCCGTTTACTCGTTGTAAAACAACACATTAGGCAAAATAAGCGCAGAGCGGATTTACCCGTCGTTTTCGCCATTTTCCTCCGCCGGTTTAGGCCCGCCGGTATTGGACGAAACGCCCACCTGCGCCGCGCGCAACAGACGATCGCCAATGGCGAAACCGGGAGCCATGACCTGAATGATCGAACCCTTCGTGGTGTTCGGCACCGGAGCCTCGAACATCGCCTGATGGCGTTTCGGATCGAAACGCTCCCCAACCTCGGGTGCGATTTTGGTGATCTTGTGTTTCCCGAACACCGACAGCAATTCGCGCAGGGTCAGTTCCAGCCCCTCGACCAGCGCACCGTGTTCCTTGCGCAGATCGTCGTCGATATTGTCCAGCGCCCGCTCGAGGTTATCCTGCACGGACAGCAGGTCACGTGCCAGTTTGGTGCCGCCGTAAAGCTCGGCTTCGCGGCGGTCACGCTCGGCGCGTTTGCGGATGTTTTCGGTATCGGCAAAGGCGCGCAGCAGACGATCCTTCAGATCGTCCCGCTCCTTGATAAGCTTATCGAGGTCCGGCTCCGCTAGCGGATCCTCCTCCAGCTCTTCTTCCTCAAGCTCTTTTTCCATCTCTTCGATATCATCCAGAAACGGATTGTCTTTGTCGTCGTTCATCTTGTCACCTTCGTTTCATGACCGGCGGGAAACCAGGCGGCCCACCAGTTGCGCGGTATAATCGACGATCGGAACGATGCGGGCATAATTGAGCCGCGTCGGTCCGATAACGCCAATCGCGCCAATAATTTTTCGCTCGGCATTCATATAGGGTGAAACAACCAAAGAGGAACCCGAAAGCGAGAAAAGTTTGTTCTCGGAGCCGATAAAAACGCGCACTCCGTCGCCACCCTCCGTCAAATCGAGCAAATGGGCGAGGTCGCGCTTACGTTCAAGGTCGTCGAACAGCTGCCGGATACGTTCCAGATCGGCCTCGGAGGTGCCTTCGTCCAGCAGATTCGCGCGGCCGCGCACGATCAGACGGTCGCGCCCGTCCTGTTCGTCCACCCAGATGGCGAGCCCGTCCTCGATCAGGTTCTGCGCCAGCGCGTCGAGTTCCTGACGGCGGGCGTCGATCTCTCGCGCCACCACGGTTTGCATTTCGGAAACGGTGCGCCCCTCCAGAATTGCATTCAGGAAATTCGCCGCCTCGCGCATGGCCGAGGGGGTCAGGCCCGCGGGCGGGGTGAACAGACGGTTTTCAACCTGACCGTCGGCGGTAACCAGAACCACCAGCGCGCGGTCGGGCGAGAGAGAGACGAACTCCAGATGCTTGATCGGGGATTCGGTTTTCGGGGCCAGAACAAGGCTCGCGCCGTGGGTCAGGCCCGAAAGCATCGAACCGGCCTTGTCGAGCAGACCGCCGATGTCCGGCTCGTTGGAATCGAGCGAGCGTTCGATCTCGGACCGCTCCGGCGCGGGGACGGTGCCGACCTCCAGCAGGCCATCCACAAACAGGCGCAGGCCGCGTTCGGTCGGGATGCGACCGGCGGAGGTGTGCGGCGAGTCGAGCAGGCCCAGGAATTCGAGGTCCTGCATCACGTTGCGCACGGTGGCGGCCGAGATTTTCTCGGTCAACGTGCGGGTCAGGGTGCGGGAGCCGACGGGATCGCCGGTTTCGAGATAGGACTCGACGACCTGCCGGAAAACCTCGCGGCTCCGCTCCGAAAGTTCGGAAATCGGGGTGGTGTCGTTCATTTTCTGCCTCGTTTACCGGAAAAGTAGGTATTCGCCCCGCCAGCGTCAACGGCAAGGATAGACGCAAGCGCCGCCATTGGCTATGACGCTTGTAAATCAAACAGGAGAATACCATGCGCCCTTCCGGCAGAGCCACCGACGCGATGCGCGACATCGTTATTGAAACCAACGTCACCAAGCACGCCGAAGGGTCCTGCATGATCAGGATGGGCGACACGCATGTGCTTTGCACCGCCTCGCTGGAGGAGCGCGTGCCGCCGTTTCTGCGCAATTCCGGCCTTGGCTGGGTGACGGCGGAATACGGGATGCTGCCGCGCTCGACCGGATCGCGGATGCGGCGGGAGGCACAGGCGGGCAAGCAGTCCGGCCGCACGCAGGAAATCCAACGGCTGATCGGGCGCAGCCTGCGCGCCGGTGTGGATCGCAATGCGCTGGGCGAGCGGCAAATCACCGTGGACTGCGACGTGATCCAGGCGGACGGCGGCACGCGCTGCGCCTCGATCACCGGCGGTTGGGTGGCGCTGCGGCTGGCGGTTAACAAGCTGATGAAAGCGGGGGATGTGAAGTCCGATCCGCTGACCGACAATATTGCTGCTGTGTCCTGCGGTATTTACGCCGGGCAGCCGGTGCTGGATCTGGACTATCTGGAGGACAGCGACGCGGGCACGGATGCGAATTTCGTCATGACCGGCGCCGGCGGGCTGGTGGAACTGCAGGGGTCGGCCGAGGGGGCGACATTCTCGCGCGCCGAATTTGACCAGCTGATGGATCTGGCCGAGGCAGGGGTCGCGGCGCTGGTGCAGGCCCAGAACAAAGCGGTGGCCGATGCGTAAATTCACCGAACCGAAGCTGCTGGTCGCAACGCATAATCAGGGCAAGCTGGAGGAAATTATCCGGCTTCTGGAGCCTTACGGCATTGAAATTACGTCTAATTCCGAGCTTGGCCTGCAGGTTCCCGAAGAAACCGAGGATAATTTCGTCGGTAATGCGCGGCTGAAGGCCCACGCGGCGGCGAAGGCCTCCGGTCTGCCGGCGCTGGCGGATGACAGCGGGATCGAGGTGGATTCGCTGGGTGGGGCGCCGGGGGTTTATACGGCGGACTGGGCGGAAACGCCCGAGGGGCGCGATTTCCCCATGGCGATGTGCAAGGTCTGGGAC
>WFTU01000374.1 GCA_015485375.1 Paracoccaceae bacterium
AAACCGTCCAAACCGCCCCCAAGAGATCGCAGGGTGTCCGCAGACGAGGTTGCAATCCTGATGGACAAGGCAGGCTTGGACATGCGGCGGGTCAGTTGTCGCGTGGTTCACGCACTTCGCTTTGCGATCGAAACCGCCATGCGGGCGGGCGAAATTGTGAACATGGATTGGGACGACGTTGATCTGGAAGGCCGCGTGGCGCATCTTCCAAAGACCAAGAACGGTTATTCCAGGTATGTGCCCCTATCGAAATCTGCGATCGACCTGCTTGAAGAACTACCTGGGCGCGAGGGTAAATGTTTCAATTTGGGGAGCGATCAGTTGTCCGCGATGTTTCGCAAGGTTCGTCTTGCGGCGATAATGAGAACCTGACATTCCATGACAGCAGACATGAGGCGATCACCCGCCTGGCGAAGAAACTCGATGTACTGAGTCTGGCTCGCATGGTTGGTCACAGGGATATTCGGATGTTGCAGGTATATTACAACGAGACAGCCGAGGAAATGGCAAAACTATTGGATTGATGCCATGCGTTCGTCGGGGAGGGCTCCGCAATGTGCCCTCGTGAAAACGCTGACAGTTTTTGCGCGCATGGCACCACCTTCGAAGGCCAGGTGGCCATGCAGCTTCAGGGGCAGGCCGAGACCTGCGACCGGGAAGCGGAGCACTACATCGTTTCAGCCGTCAGCCCTCTGTCCTGGAGGCTGCTGTGAGACGGTCGACCGGGCGATCTGGCCAGGGGCATAGATCGAACATGTGTCACACGGCGTTTCCACAATGCGCTGGTCCGCGCGGTGGGAGAATTGCCGATTCTGCCGGCCCGCGAACATGGTGTCCGGACGGTGGTTCCCACAGGCGGGGTGATGCAAAACGCGCTGCTCTGGCAAGGGCTCGGGCGCAGGATCGGGCAAGCCGGTCTCGAAGTGCTCCTGCGCCGGTCTATGCCGGTCCATGACGGGTGCATTGCCCCGGGCAGGGGGCAATTCTGGCGGCGCGGTTGAAGGCCGGGCTTGAAGACTCGGCAGGTTGAACCATGTCGCCGGGCAAGATCACCGGCAGGAAACCAGCACCGTGAACCCCGCGAGCCGGTCGGCCAGATCGGTCGGAGCCGGTGGTGCCAGCTTCGGAACAACCCGATCCTGCGCCAGGAACATCTGAGCGATCTCCCCTGGGATGGCAAAGTTCACGTTCTGAGGGATGTCGCCAAGGGTTTGCGCGACCTGCAAGGCGTTCAGTTTCGACACAACAACCCCGACGACGGCCCCTTGGGCATTTACGACGGGACCGCCCGAGTTGCCGGGCTGAACCGGTGCGGAAATCTGCATTCGGATGCCATCGCCCTGGATACCCTTGAGCGATGAGACGGCGCCGCGCGTAACGTTCAGCCCGCCCAAAAGCCCGTTCATCGGGTAGCCGGCGACGGTAATGTCTGCATTCAGCCGGGCCGGGGTTGCGGCGAAAGCCGCGACGGCCATGCCGGTGTCGCCATCGGCCTGCAACAGGGCCAGATCAAAGGTTTCCGACGTGTCCAAAACACGGGCCGAGGCTCCGTTCACCCAGACTGATCGGCACTCCGCGACCACGTGCCGATTGGTCAGAACCTTGCCGTCCGCGGCTACGACAAATCCGGTACCCGTTGAAACCGGCGGGTCCTTGGTTGTGGAAGGGCGCTTGTCAGTACTCTGTTCTTCGATGCGCAGGACAAGCAATTTTATGGCACGGGCCAATTCCCCGTTTTCCGGAAAAGAAAGGATCGGCCGGAACCCCTGTGATATGCTTGCCGCTACCGCTTGCAAAAGGTTGTCATCCGCCTTGTCTACGGAAAGCATGACGGTGGACCAACTCCGTTCACGAAATCCGAGCGGGTATAAAGCGTCGAACCATCGGCCTTGGTGGCGCTGGTTACCGCGAACCCGGGTTTCCGAACGGTATAGGGGGGCTGGGCGGCGGCGTTCTGGTTCAGTGTGAATTCGTGCAACCGTGTTGTCCGGTTCACGTCCCCGGTGGTCAGCGAAAAAGCCAGCGAACTGTTTGCGTGTTCCCAGTTTCGAAAGTTTCGTGACGGGGCCCCCTTGATGATCGCCTTGACCGGGAACAGGAACGACAGCCCGAGCGGTTCGTCATACTGGATCTGCCAGCCGTCCCTATCGTTCAGCGTGAAAAAGCGGTAAGCGAGGGCGGCCATGTGCCCGAGACGGGGAGTGCTGTCGAATTCCGCGGCGGCATAGGCCAGCATGGCCTGTTGGCTCCGACGGCCCCATTTCCCATCGAGCAGGCCGCGATAATAGCCCTCGAATGCGAGAGCGGCTTGCAGGAACCGCGCCTCGGATCCGGTCAGATTTGTCGGGTCGAAATCGCTCAGCAGATCTTTTCTCTCTTGGGCAGATGCCAACGAGACCATCAACGAGAATGCGGTGGCGACAAAAAGCAGCGCCACCTGAACACGCCGCAGGATATGGAAAGGTTTCTCCAATGGTTCCCCTGAAACAAAAGAATCGTCTCTCTGCTCGCAGTATTTTCCAATTTTGGCACGCCGGAAACCGTGGAATGGAAATATTTGACGCCGCCCGCTGTCTGGGAATTGGCCGAGAACTCGTCCTACACACATGGTCTGGTGGCTGATGTCAGGGCGGGTATCCTCAGATTGGTGTTCGCCCGCCCAAAAGGTCCCGCCGATAGCGCCGGTGGCTTTTTTGTGATTGCGAAGCTGCAGCCCGCATTCCGTCGATCCCGCTGTCCCTCGGCAACGAATGTTCTTAAGGGCCGACGGCCGCTGAAAGCCATATCCGTTCATGCCAAGCGTTTGGGTGCCCAGGGAAACCCCCGCCACGAAATACTGCGGCAACATCGGCGTCGGCAGGGCGTGGCGGGGTAACGGTAGAAACGGTTGCTCCTTGATATCGCTGTTCGCCAGCGGCGGTCGGTGCGGCCCAAGGATTGCATCCATGGAGTGGTTTGACATGGCGCGGGGAAGCCGGAAAAGTGTTGCCGGCAGGGCTGATACGCGGCAACTTGCCTGGCTTTGGGTCCTTTTGCTCTGTGGCTGGTCCTGGGCGGGGAGCGCCGACCCCGATTCTCGACACATTTCATTTTTTTCCTGCGAAGTTGGCACTAAAATGCAAGAAACCCGCAGCAAAGCCGACCTGGATGCCGCCGCTGG
>WFTU01000375.1 GCA_015485375.1 Paracoccaceae bacterium
GGGTCGCACCGGTCTGTTGCTCGATCCGTATTTCTCGGGAACCAAGCTCAAGTGGATTCTCGACAATGTTGAAGGCGCGCGGGATCTGGCTGCACACGGGGAGTTGGCCTTTGGGACTATCGACAGCTTTCTTCTCTGGCGCCTCACGGGAGGCACGGTCCATGCAACCGATGCAACAAATGCTGCCCGCACGATGCTGTACGACATCAAAAAAGGGTGTTGGGACGCGGAGATTTGCGAGAAGCTGGATATCCCGGTCTCGCTTCTTCCGGAAGTGCGCGATTGTGCTGCGGATTTCGGGCATGCCGTTCCTTCGATATTGGGGAGCGAAATACCGATTTGTGGAATAGCCGGAGATCAGCAGGCCGCAACCATCGGGCAGGCGTGTTTCGAGCCGGGGATGATGAAGGCGACCTACGGCACGGGGTGTTTTGCCTTGATGAATACGGGGGCAAACCTTGTGTGCTCGAAAAACCGCTTGCTCGGGACCATTGCCTACCAACTGGGTGGCAAGACGAGCTATGCCCTAGAGGGTTCGATTTTTGTTGCCGGTGCTGTGGTGCAGTGGTTGCGCGACGGCCTGGGAATTATCGAAAATGCTGCCGATACACAAAGGATGGCTGAGTCGGCAGACCCGGACCAGCAGATTTACCTTGTTCCGGCGTTCACCGGTTTGGGCGCCCCCTACTGGGATGCCGAAGCGCGGGGGGCAATCTTCGGGTTGACCCGCAACACTGGCCGGAATGAGTTCGCGCGGGCGGCATTGGAAAGTGTCGGTTACCAGACGCTTGATTTATTGAACGCAATGCGCGCGGATTGGTCGGGCGGCTCCGAAAATGTATTGCGGGTCGACGGGGGGATGAGTGCCAGCGACTGGTCCATGCAGTTTTTGTCCGACATGCTGGGGGCGCCGGTTGATCGCCCCGAAGTTCTGGAAACTACAGCCCTGGGTGTCGCCTGGTTGGCGGGAATGCATATCGGCTTCTATCCGGAAATGGATGTGTTTTCCCGGAGCTGGAGGCGGGATCATCGTTTCGAACCACTGATGCCTGCTCCGGAACGGAACAGAAAATATGAAGGCTGGAAGTCTGCCATCGCGCGGACGCTGACAAATGGTCAGGCGTGACCGGCCCGAATAGGCATTCCGATAGCCTCTCGTGCTATCGGTAACGCGCAGGAAACAGTAAGCGGGCGGGCATTGCTTTCGAATATCCAGTCGGCGCCGCCGCCAGCCTGTTCGACCAGCTGGCGAAGTAAACCGAGCGAGAGGTGGTTACTCTGTCCGGTCAGGATGTCATTGTCATGTATCGTGCAGGTGAGCGTCAGCGAGTGTGCCTCGACACTCGATATTAGTGAAATCCGGCCCCCGTCACGGCAAACATTGGATGCTGCGAGAACGAGGTACCACAATATGCGCCGCGTTTTGGTTTTCGAGGTCGCTTCGGCCGCGTGCGAAGAGAATTCGCCCAGATCGAGCGCGATCTCGCGCTTGCGTAGAAATGCGATGAGTCCTTCTGTATTTAACGGGTCTGACATACTGGTACTTTCCTTGATGGTGGTAAACATAGCGTCCGCGAAGTGGAGTAGAGAGGTAACATTGCTGTCGGTATGGCAACGACCCGCGCCGGAAAAACTGACGCAGAGAGAGCCATCCGGCATCGGAATCAGCTCGGCCTTGGTTGCATGGGGTATATTCAAATCAATGGACCAATGGTGCCGGCGGTGCGGAAAAGATATGAAATCGCGTATTTGGTCGAGCAGGCTGGCCACCTCCGCAGTTTCCGGTAGCTGGCCTTGGAGGTAGGCGATGCCGGAAGGCGGCAAAGCGCTCTCGGGGTTCCAGCCAAATGCCGTATCAAACGCGGAATTGGTGAAGATCATATTTCCCGCACCGTTCAGAAGCAGTATTCCTTCGGCCATATGGTCCAGAACAGCCTGATTTACTTCGGATTCCGCATGCAACAACCGTTCAACATGTACTTGTGCGGAAATGTTTTCGAACAAAAAGGCCGTTGCCCCCTGCCGGTGGGCTTGCCCCGTGACGCGAAGCACCAGATCGTCGGAAAGCCGCCATTCCTCCCGATAGTCCGCGTTGTCGCCTGTTGCGCTCATTTCGGTCAGCCGGTGCCGCCAGACACGGAAATTCCGGCGTTCGGGCAGATTCCGGTTGTTGTGCAGCTTCTCCAGAAAGGCCGCAAGCGTCGGACGGCTGGCCAGCCAGGCGGGGTTAAGGCCCAGCAACTCGCAAAGTGCGGGATTGAACAGGTTCAGGGTCCCGTTGGCGTCAAAAACCGCCAACCCGACCGGCAGATGGGCAAACGTTGTGGACAGGGTCTCCATCAGGCGCGCGTGACTGTTTTCGGCCTCGACCAGAGCATCGCATGGAACGGCGAACTTTACCGGCCGGTTCGGGAGAGGTGATTTCTCGACGGAAAACCATCGGGTTTCCCCTGCTATTTCCACCCTGGCGCGCGAACCGGCCGCCACGCCCGATATTTCCGGTGCAATATCCTCAAAGGCCGCATTGCCTGCGGACGGTTCGGTATCGGTGGTCCAGACGGGAAACGGAAACGCATCGAAAACCGTAGTGTGAGGAGGGTTGGAATGCGTCCTTCCCCACCTCGAAAATGACGCCCAGAACACCCTCGCGAGCGCAGCTAGCGCCAGCCCTGCCGGAAATAACGCCAGCGCCAGCCACAAACCGGAAAACGGCACGCCGGGAGTATCGTCAATCCAGACGGTCGCCCCTTCGCGAATCATGTCGAGTGCAGTCATTTGGCCTCCGTTTGATTCCGGAAACCTATCGCCGCATTCTTAATATTGGCTTAATCGTGTTTACTGTGGCCAGACCAGCGGCTTGTTAAGGCCCAGCGGCCCGCGGATCAACGACCGTTTGGTCTCGATATCCACCCGTTTCCACACTACCTCGACGATGGCGCCGGAGGGGCGGGCGAATTCCGGCGGGCCGAGTGGCGGGCGGGCGATGCGCCCCGGGTTTTCCGTGCCGTTGGCGAAGGTCAGCCGCGCGCCGGAGCGTTCCAGCAGGGTTTTGGCTATGAA
>WFTU01000376.1 GCA_015485375.1 Paracoccaceae bacterium
GACCCGATCATCCCAGTCGGCGAAACCGGTACCGAAGCCGAAACCGAAACCGAAACCGAAACCGGCTGGCAAGGGCAAAACCACACCCAAATAGACATTTCACATTCACTATACCACAGGCCGCGCACCCGTTGCGCGGCCTTTTGTTTATGCGCCCGCACTATGTGATCGTCAAATAATATTTACTATTGGTAACTTTTTTATTGACAGAATCATTTTACTATTGGTAATCATTCTCCATCGACTCAACCGATGGAGGCACCTCATGCCGGTCAGAACAGCACATTTTACCGATGATTTCGCGGCGCCTCTCGCCGTGTTCGCCATCGAGGCCCTGCGCCTGGTGCTGGTTCTGGCCGGCGTCGCCGCCATCGGTGTCGTGTTCTACGGGATGTCTCACCCGTAGCAGCCTCCCTGGTTGGCGCCGCGTAAACAGTAAACGGGTATCAAACGGCGCCTTCAACTCCCCTCCGGCACGGCGAACAGGCCGGAGGGGTTTTTTTGAAAGGAACACCGCATGACCCCCGCCAAGGAACGTGAAAAGGAAAGCCGCCACTTCGACGCGGTCGCGCTCGATCGCATGACGGACGAGCAGTTGATGCGCGAAATCCGCTTCCGCACCAACAAGGGGCTGGCCGCGATGAAATGCGATCTGGGCAACTACTACTTTTCAATGTCCGGCCGCCGCTCCACCTCGACCATGAACGAACTGCGCGCCGTCCGGAACTGGGTCAAGGCGGCACTGGAACGGGACGCGCCGGAATGACCGATATTTTCATCGAAATGCCGGAAAGCGGCATCATCCGCGACGCCCGCCGCGTGGCCGCCAATCCGGCGGACCACACCGACACCCCGCAGATATTCACCACATGTTGGCTGATCCTGAAATCGGCACAGGGCCGCCCCGTGCTCCAGCACCGCCAGAAACGTCTGGCGTTTGCCGCATCGGAACTGCCGCAGATCATGGAAAACCGCCGCAGAAGAAGCCGCGCATGAGCCAGTTGACCAAAATCACCCCGATCGCCAGCCTGCTCGAATTCTCGGTGAGCTGTGTATCGGCTGTCGAGGGGCTTACCCCGCCTGATCTCGTCTGGATCGACACCAACCGGCTCCTGCTGGACCCGTCATACCAGCGCGGGATCTCGCGGATCGGACACAGCACCATCAAGAAAATCATCGGACAGTTCGACTGGATGAAATTCGGCGCCCTGATCGTGGCGGAGTCGGACGCGGGGTTTGCCGTGATTGACGGCCAGCACCGCGCCATTGCCGCGATCCACCTGCAGCTGCCGAAGGTGCCGGCGCTGGTCGGAAGCGCCGACCACGTCGCACAGGCTACCGCCTTTGTCGGCATCAACAAAAACCGCACGCGCGTCGGTCCGCTGGACGAATACCGTGCCGCCCTGGTGGCCGGCGATGCCGATGCGATGGCGGTCCGGAATATTCTGGACAAACTCGGGATACTACTCGAGGCCCAAACCGGCATAATACGACCGGGCCGCACCCGCGCAATCCGCACACTTCTCGCCCTCGTGAAAAACATGGGAATAGGAGAGCTCGGGTATATCCTCGAAACGCTGACCGACGCCCAGCCGGACACCCAGAACCTGCTGACCACCACCAACATTATCGCGTTTGCCGAAGCGTACCGGCGCGCGCGAAAAGCAGGCATCGACCCGTCCGACCTGAAATCCACCCTGCCAGTGGTCGATTTCGAGTCGATCGACAATCGCGCCCGCGAACTGGTCAGGATGCTCGGCGGCCAGAAAAAGAAGCACTTTGTCGACCAGCTGATCAAAGACCTCAACAAACTGCTGCCGAAGAAAATTCCGGAGAAAACCAAATGATCGAAACAAACAGGCTTTCCGTTTTCACCACACAACTCCGCTACAAATCCGCAACCGAGCGCGCCGACGCCATCGCGGGCGCGATCATGGAAAGCGGCGGCACTTTCGACCACCGGCTGGAGGGCGAGTTCCCCGACGCGACGCACAACACCCTCGTCGAGATATCGCTCTACGGTGTTTCCGCATGGGGCTTCGATACCGGCTCGGCCGTGGCCAGCTGGATCGACACGGCCAAGCGCCATCTGGAAGGGAACGCGGCCGCATGAGCGCATACCACCACCCTGACGCGGTCCTGCTGGAGATCCTCGAGCGCACGGACGCAGGGGAAACCGCACAGGCAATCGCCGACAGCCTGACCGTCAAAACCGGTCATCGGTACTCCAAAGGAACGGTTATCGGCCTCAACAACCGCATCAGGCAGGCCGATGCGGCCGTGCCGGACAACACAAACAACGACGCCCTGCTCGGACCTGCATGGAAATCTCTCGGGCTGAAGCGACAGAAAAGGAACCGGAAATGAGCGCCAGAAAATTATCATTGACCCTCGCGGTGACGGTGGCGGCGGCTGCTATCACGCCATTCATGGTCTATCCGTTCTGGTACGCCGGTGCGATCTCCACAGTCACCATACTCTCTGCCGCTGTAGCGTTTCTCGCTGGCTTTGCAGTCGGGATAATCCTCTTTTTCATCATCAAGAACCGCTCAAAAACCGGAAGGAACAGGGTATAGCTATGAACAGTATCGATGGAAATAAGATCAGGAATGTTGTCTGGTTCACGGTTTCTGACTACGGCGCGAATAGCCTGGTCTCCGTACAAGATTTCGCCCCGACATTGTCGCGAAAAAGCGATGCCGCTGTATTCGGACCATATCAGGTTATCAGTGACATCCCTCTGGAGGTTCTGGCCGAGGTCGATAACAGAACCGTCTATGCCGACACAAACAAAATCCCCGAAATCAAGGCATCGCACACTAGAAAGGGTGGGGCGTGATGGCTAACACATCCCAAAATTCCGGAATTATGATTATCGGCGCGGAAACCTTGGTAACAAGCGTTTTAAGGGACACATTTACCGTCATGTCAGCGCTGGTCTTAATCGGAACCGGACACATAATTGGCAGTACTGCCATGGAATGGTTCGGATTCTTTATGGCTGGCATTCTCTCTGTTTCAGTTGCGACCAGCATTAGAAAAAAGAACACATATTCCGGTGATGCCGCAATCGAGCGTGTCAAAGAGCTCGTAAAGGACGAAGTGAAATGACCCAGCCATACCCCCTGCAATGGCCGGACAACATCCGCCGTTCACACCCCCGGATAAAGTCCCAGTTCCGCACCGGCCTGACCGGCGCGATGAACAACGTGCGCGCCAGCCTTGCCAAATTCGCCAACGATAGCAAGCGCAAGGTCGACAATGTTGTGATCTCCTCGAACGTCACGCTCGGCGAACAACGCCCCAATGATCCGGGTGTCGCCGTCTGGTTCACATGGGACGGGGATCTGCGCTGCATCGCCGTCGACCGCTACAACAAGGTCGAGTGCAACCTGCAAGCCATCCACCACGTCCTCGAGGCGCGCCGCACCGAGGTCCGCCACGCCGGCATCGAAATGACCCGCGCCACCTTCAAGGGGTTCATCCCCATGCTGGCAGCGCCAGACGCCACCCCCTGGTGGCGCGTCCTCGGCTTCGCCGCACCATGCGGAAAAGCGGAAACCATCCGGAACGCATACAAAATTCGCGTTCGCACCGCAGGCGAGGCGGAGCTGAAAGAACTGAACATCGCCCGCGATATCGGGCTGAAGGAGGTGGGCGGTGGTTAAATCAAACATGCATCTGTCTCACGGATTCAGCGGCGAGTATCGTTCGCTCCAAAGTCGCCTGGATATAGAGGTCTATTGGTTCAGGGTGCGCATGAAAATTCGCCTCGCTCGATGTCGTGAAATCTGGGACCAGCCAACGAAACCGGATCCCAAAACTGCGCCAACAGGAGAGGACGCCGAACAATGAGCCAACCCGACACATTGATCGAAATCGCCGCGATCGGCGCCAGTGCCGAGGCCGAGGTGCTCGCCGACACCCTCGCTGCCGGCGTCGAGCTGAAGGGCATCGACGGCCGCGCCAGCGCCAAAGGCACCAATCTGGTGTTCATCGAGGACGGCCGTACCTCGACCCTCTCGGTGACAGAGATCCTGCGCCTAGCCGCCCTGATCCACATGGCACCGGTATGGAGGGGCTGATGGATATCGCTGAAAAGGTAGCCGAAAAACTCTGGGACGGCCGGAAACCGCCGGAACACTGCCGCTGGAACACCCTGGACAAGCCAACCCGCGACCGTTTGGCGGCCGAAGCCCGACTTTACATCGAGACATTCAATGAACTGTCGGAGGCTTCCGGCTCGACCTTTACCATGTCCGGACTCACCAGGACCAGAGCGGGCTTGGCCACCTTCGTCTACAGCGCCGAATCCGCCACCCCGTCAGCCGCAATCGCCACGTTTTGGGGGCGCGGCGGGCCTGATATGGCCGCACGATTTATTGGTAGCGCCACAAATACGGAGGTTGAAGGATGACTGATATGCCGGAGAAGATATGGGCTGTGCCGAACGTCCTAGACCAAGGGTTAGATTCTGGTCAGTGGGAATCATCCGCTAGCAATGTGCCAAAATTTGTTGAGCCAACCGAATACACCCGCTCCGACCTCGTTCCGCAGTGGCAACCTATCGAGACTGCGCCGAAGGATGGGACGGAAATTATTGGTCTGCTGCTGATTCATAATGAAGACCCGCGCCACTCCATCGTTAGATGGAGCGCTAAAGACGAATGGTGGATTGCATATGCACATGGTGATTATGTCACACATCTTGTCGCATGGGACATGGAC
>WFTU01000377.1 GCA_015485375.1 Paracoccaceae bacterium
CTACAACCATAAACGCCCTCATTCCGCCCTTGGCGGCAAACCCCCAGCCGTGGTCTATTGGCTGAGAAAAGACGGAAACCAACCCGACCAGCAGGAGCGAAGAGTAGCTTAAGTTACGCGGAAACCTGTCCAAGCATTGGGGAGCAGCTCACATCAAATAGCTCCTCGACTGTCGCAGGTAGCCAGAGTCGCCCAATCGCTCTTCTGATGGGGGCGCAAAACGACGTTCAAATGGGACGTGAATCATGTCGCGGTCCACAAGACACGCTTGTCTTGAGCCTCCCCAAGAACAATCTGCCAGTTCGCAAACGTAGCCTTAGAACCTCCCGATGAAACCAGCCCTTCGTGCAAGGTGATTTGGATTTGACGTCCGAACGATCTTTCTGCGCTCGCCGCCACAACAAGTCTTGTGTCAGTCCTAGTCACTGAAAGCATGGGCGCTTCAGAAGAGTATTCGTCAACGAGGCTTGTCTCATCGATCTCAATTCGTACAGATGGAATGATCAGTCCACCCCAACTTTCGTTGCCTTCCGCCTCGAAGAACATCGATTTATGCTGCCCTGAAAGAAAAACCGCCATCGGCAAGTCGTTGAGTTGGCCAACCAGTAACGTTTCCTCATACTTCGAGGTTGGCAGGACCAAGCTGAGCGGCGTTGCGATACCGACTTTTCCGACTATAAATTCACTTGGCGACAGCATTTCTTTCTCTCAGAATAACAACCCATGGGCGGCAACTGGGATGAACACGAATGGCCTTGCAGTTTCGACTATATTATCTCCACTATTCCCAGCCCTTCCGAATGTCGGTTCGGCGGCACTCTGGACAATGTACAGCTTTGGTCGGTCGATTGTCGCGGCGAGCTTCACGTTGCTCGTCCTTGCTGAGCACCGTGGTTTCGAAACGGTGACCACAATTATTGCAGCGAAAGCGAGCACGTTCAGGCATGACTGATGCCTGCTT
The DNA here is from genome assembly GCA_015485375.1 of Paracoccaceae bacterium. Taxonomy (GTDB): domain Bacteria; phylum Pseudomonadota; class Alphaproteobacteria; order Rhodobacterales; family Rhodobacteraceae; genus NORP23. Next base: position 962 of record WFTU01000377.1, read on the forward strand.
GCTCAATAAACTGGTTCCACAAGTATTCCGCAGCTTGCTCAGGATTTAGCCGGTCAGGGTCATTCCCAAACATCATCATAGTCACCACAAGGAACTGTTCGTATTCGTCGGACGAGACGTTGAAGCCGCCGTTTGCAGAATTGTCTGCTGCGTTCTCATCGAAAGAAAAATAGATGTCACCTAACGCGAATCCCGCGTTTCGGCAGTGCACTGTGATATGCGCCGTTCCATGCTGCCGACCACGATTGACAACGGTGCTGCCAAAGGAGTTCGCACCTCGGTCTACGAATCGGCCCCTCAACCCATCGACCGCATCTATCTCGCCAATCGCCCGTTTGAAATAGTCCCTGATCGTAGCGAACGCCGCGTCGCGATATTCGCTGCGGTCGATTTCGTCGAAGTCGCGTTGAACGCGATAGCGGGGCGCGATTTGTTGTGTCGACGCTGGCTCTGTTTCATCAGTGGTTGAGTCGAGCGCATTCGACACAACTGCATCGACTATCCGGCGAATTTCCTGAATGACATCTAGGTATGCTGTATTCGCGTTCGTCCATTCCGAGACCGGCAGCCCGTCTTTCGGCACTGCTTTCAACCGTCGGAGCTGAGGCAATGCAGCCCAATCGCATGGTTCGATGATGATAGGGACAACCCGTGCCTCGCCCGCTTCGTGTCGCTCCAAGGCTCGTTGCATCTCTCGTTCGACACAATAGTCGGATGCGATGAAGTCGGGGCTAACAATCAGTAGGAAAAGCTCAGCTGCCTCTAACTCTTCGCAGATTTCATCGTCCAAAACCTCACCCGCCAAGATTTCACGGTCGTACCATGTTTCGATCCGACCTTCCCGCTGAAGGTTCGCAAGATGAACATGCAGGCGCTCAAGCGCGTCTGCATCTCGGTGGGAGTAAGAAATGAAAGCTCTCATTTGTCTGCTCGAGATGTTTGTATTTTGTTCCATTCTACTTAGCCGGGTCCAAGTTGGCAACTAAGTTTCGAGAGCTGCTGGGCAATGCGCAAGTTGGGTATCACTTCCCAACCAATGTCTGCTCTTGTAATGCTGCAGCGCAGCGCGAGTTATCAAGGCCAAAGGCAGGTCTGGGCCGTTTGAGGGCCTTCAGGCAAGCGTTCACCTGGACGGTCCAGTTTGCCATCCTCCTCGCCTATTGGGCGCGCCTCGGGACGGCGCGACGCAGCCCTTCAACGTCCCTCAATGCGCCCCATTCGGCCTGTTCGCGGGTTTCGCCGCCGTCGTACTCTCGGATCGCGGCGCGTTCCTCCCAGGCATCGAGAAGGGCGGGATTGGCCCGGACCGCTGCCAACCTGGCCGCTGACAAAACCGACTTTACCGACAAAACCTCTCGCGGCGTTCGGTGTGCCTGGGGTTCTGTCGGTTGTGTCGGTTTTGTCAGGGCGGCGATGCCCTCGCGCGCCGCCCGCAGCCATAGGGTCACGTCACGTCCCCCAGAACGGCCGGGTTGACGGCAAAAAGGCGCGTCCGCCGGCCGCCACGCCTGTTTGGGGGGCTATCGACCGATCGTATTATTCCGTTCTCTTCCAGTATTTTGAGGATCGGATTTAATTCAGCCGCCGTGCCCATGTCTGCCCGGTCGAGGCGCAAGACCTCGCGCGAGGTGAACTGAGCCCAACGGTGTTTGCGAATGGTCTCCACCAGCCGCAGAGCCGCCCTGTCGGCGCGAGAATGCGATGCCGCGCCGTAAGCCCGCCGCGCCATCGGCAAGATGTAGGCGTCGACGTGGTGCGCCGCCCGGCCGAGCGGCGACAGCCCGATCTCTTGCGGCGGGTCCGTTTCGCCGCACACCCAGTCCAGATGCGCCAATATCAGGGACAGGCGCACTGCAAGCCCCGGTAGTTTACCGATGAACGAGAGCAGGAGCCCGTCCGCATCTGCTTCCCACGATCGGACGCTTGAGCGAAAGGCATCGAGCAGATCACGCGCATCCTCGTTGAACGGCATGAACCACGGGCGCTGCTCGCCGGTTTCGTCGGTCACCAGGTCAAGCGCGTGCAGCCTTTGCAATGCATGCTGGATGAACCGATCATCCGGCGCCGCTTGCGGCCGCTTGATCGGTGCGGGATCCGGCCACACCGGCAGGAACCGCGCCAAGAGGCCGTCATCGTCGGTCTTGACCAGGAGACTGCGCAGGCGATCGGGTTGGATTGATCCGGTCACGCCGACCGTCAGGCGGTCAATGTAGACGGGACCGCGGCCCATGCGCTCCACCCTGTAGCCGCGCCCTCCATAGGCCTCGAGCCAGAATGGTCGATCGGATCCACCACCGGCATACCGCGTCATGCCAAGAAGCCAGCCGGAAAGCTCATCCCGTGCCATCAGTGTGCCGCGTGGCTGACGTGCGAGGATGACCGCGAGGCGTTCGACCGTGCTGTCGGCAACCGAGAGGCAGGGCAAGTGCGGTTCGGGCCCGGGATCGGCTTCGGCCGGCTTGACCGGAACCTGTGTGCCTTCCTTGAGCGCGGCCTTTGTCGCTTCTTTCCATGAACTGTGGGCGATCTTGGCGACCTCGGAGCGGTCACGCCAGGCCGCTATCTCGACTTCGGCACGTTGCCGCATCTCTCGTTCGATCGATTTCAAAGGCAAGAGCACGGCATCGAGCGCGGGTGACTTGTTGCTCGAAGGCGCGCCGATCAACATGGTCCAGATGATCGGCGGTTCGCTCCACCCGGCCCAGGGCGCGGCCCATCGGCTGTTGCCGATCGCCGCCCCGACCGTCGCCAGCAGGCCCGCCATGACGTAGTCGGGCGGTGCGGATTTCGCATCCGCCGCTTCGGTAATCCATCGGGCCCATTTTTCCGGGAACACGTCCTCCAACGGGAGGGCGGGAGGTGGCGGCAGCGTAGTGCGCAAGAACCGCGGCGCCGGTTCGGGCCAGTCGGCGGCGTAAGGTATCGGGGTTGGATGCACCGTCATCACGCCGCCGCCTTTCCGCACAACACATCGTTCCAATCGTGGCCATCCGGTGCGGGCAAAAGCGCGACCCGCCAACCAAGCGATTGCGCGCGCAATGCAAGTGCGTCGGCCGCCTCGCGCCCGGGCGCATCGCCATCAGGGGCAATGACCAGTTCGCCTGGCCGGGCCGGAAGGCGCAACTTGCGCATTCCACCGGCACTGAGCGCGGCCCAGACGCTGGCAGGTTCTTTCAGCACACCGCATTGAAGCGAAAGCGCCGTTTCAATTCCCTCCGCGACGACCAGGCGCCGCGCCTCCGTGGACAAGCGCACGGCACCGCCGCCAACCGGGCCGAGCATGACCTTCGGTGCCTCGACGTTGGCCTTTGCGCGCCCATCCGCCGTCAGATAGGTGCGGTGCACGGCAAACCCCTGGCCGCCATCAACACGCGCAACGATCGCCGGCAGTCGCTTGACGCTCTTGTGCCAGCAGTTTCTTATGTAACGTAACGACTCTGGCAAGGCGCAGGCGATCCCGCGTTCCCTTATATATACATTACCCAAGGTATCCTCGATTGGCTGGCTGCTCTCCCAGAGCTCGCGGGCCTTGCGCGACCGCTTTGCCGCGTCGGCGCGTTGTTCGAGCCTGCGTCTTGCGTCATCAACCTGAACAGGCCTTTCGGCACCGTGGCTCCTGCCAAGCAGGCCGCGCCGCCGCAACGCATCGACGATATCTCCGAACGTACAGCCTGCATGACAGTAGAGTAGGAGCCGCCCATCTGCCCCATCCGCCAGACTCAGGCTTGGCGAACGATCGCGATGCGCCGGACAACAGGCTGTTCCCTTGCCGCCACGCCAGGTGCCGTTCAATGCGCGCGTTATGGCTTCGGCTCCGCTCATCGTCTGCCCTCCTGCTCGATCCGGTCGGGCAGAGCATGCAGTTTTTCGTGCTGCGGGGCGCTGTACGAGCGGTGGAGCCGGATCAGCGCCTTTCTGGTCGTGCAGTAGCCCAAGGTGTCCCAAGCGGCTCCACCAGCCGCAAATCGCAGCCTTTGCCGCTGAAACAACCATTGAAGACCGTCCCGGCAGATCGCGACCCGGTAGCGGTCCTGTCGAAACAACTCCCCCTGGTAGCACTCCGATGATTCCTTGTGCGCGGTGCGCACACCCATGTAGGCAAGATCATGTGCAGCGCGCATGGCTCACACACCCTCCGTGCGGCGGCTCGCCACCCATGCTTCGATATCGCGCGCCCGCCAGCCGACGGCGCGCTTGCCAAGTTTGACCGGTTTCGGGAATGTCCCGTCAGCGATCATTGCATAAAGCGTCGAGCGGGAAAGCCCGACCAGAGTTTCGACGTCAGGACGCCTGTAGATACGCTCGTTCATATCGAACTGCCTCGTTGTGGCCCCGGCGGTCTGTCTTTGACCCGGGGCGGTGATGGCAGTATCGAGGAGACAGGGATTGATCGATTGATCCTGTACCACCCCGTCGGTTCCGGTGTTGGCGCACCGGAACCGACACAAGGCAACCACTGCCGACAAGCACCTTGCAAGGCCGATTTGGACATGCCGGTGCGGCGCGTCAAACAGGCCCACACAGGCGAAAGTTTATCTTTTATTGTAAGGTAGTTACAGTTCTACTAGGGGGACTCATATATATAAGGGCTCAAGAAAAATTCATACTGGCCCAATTCGGGCGATTTTTCTGCCATGTGGCGGTCGGTTGGCGCTCACGCCGGCCCCTCCGTCCCATTCAGAAAGGCCAGCCAGTCCTCCAACAGCGTACGCCGCCGACTCAGCATGTCGGTACGTCGATAGGCGCGCTCCACTTCGCTGCCGACATTGTGCGCCAGTGCCAGCTCCGCCAAGACATGGTCATAGCCGTGTTCGGCCGCCCAGTCGCGAAAGGTCGATCGGAGCCCATGCGGCACTGCCGGCCTGCCGGAGCGCTCATCAAGAAACCCGCGCCGTCCGGCCATTTCTTCCGCCGCCTGCATCCGCCGCATGACGGCGGAAAGTGCCATGTCAGACAACATTCCACCTTGCGGCGCAAAGAACACAAATGGAGAGCGTTCAAGGCGCGGTAACTCGCGTAACAGCGCCACCGCCCGTTCAGGCAGCGGCACGCGGTGTTCGCGCCGCGCCTTCATGCGGTTGGCAGGGATTACCCAAAGCGCTCGCTCCAGATCAACCTCGTCCCAGGTCATACCGCGCACCTCGCCCGATCGCGCCAATGTGGCGCCAAGAAATTGCAGGGCCTTGGCCGACATTCCGTCACGGGCCTGCAACAGCGACCACCAACGCGGTGCATCCTTGAGCGAAAGCGCCGGATGGTGTTTGGGTTGGGCGATTTTCCGGGGCCTAGGTAGCAATTCCGAAAGATTGCCCTTGTAGCGGGCCGGGTTTTCGCCGGTGCGGTGACCGGCAACCGCCGCCCAGTCGAGCACTTTCTCGATACGCCCGCGAACCCGGCGCGCGGTTTCCGTCTTTTCACGCCAGATCGGCTCCAGAACGCCCAGGATATCCTGCGTCGACAGGCTGTCGACATGAATGTTGCCGATTTTCGGAACGGCATAAGCGTCAAGCGTCGAGCGCCACTGCTTGCGGTGCTTTTCGTTGCGGAATTCCTTCAGCTTGATTTCCAGATACCGGTCCACCGCCACGGCAAAGGTCATGTCGAACCGGCCCTTCCGGCGCTCCAGACGCGGGTCACGGCCGCTGCGCACGAACCGTTTGTTCTGCGCAGCCTCTTCGCGGGCGTTCGCCAACGACACGAACGGGTGACTGCCAAGGCCCAACTCGATCCGTTTGCCGCGAAAGGTGATCCGCTGCACCCATTGCTTGCGCCCGGCATCGTCGACACGCAGATACAGCCCCGTACCTTTACCATCATGATACTTGCCGGGTTTTTTCACCTTGCTGACAAAGGCAGCGGTTAGCCCGGAATTGGTGGCACGTGGCGTCCTGGATGTCATATTTCATCCCCCTTTTTATCCCCCTGCCAATGCCGGAATTCACAGGAAGCCGCAAGACCATATCAGACGAAAAAACCGAAATAATATATTAATGCAATATACTTACCGGAAACTTTCGCACTCTCCCGGATACCATTATGGCGGCCTGTCTCTCCGCCACTGCTCGTTCTTGTCCCCAAGAAGCCCCAATTCCCTTTGCAACGC
>WFTU01000378.1 GCA_015485375.1 Paracoccaceae bacterium
ATCCGCAGGCGGAGACGTTGAGCTGGCCCTCGCCGTTCAACTCCCTGATCGGCGAGTTGAAGGAACGGCGCGGCAAGCGGGTGGTGGTGCTGGCAACGGGGGATCCGTTGTGGTTCTCGGTCGGGGCGAAGATCGGGCGGCATTTCGAGGCTGGCGAGATCACCTACCATCCGCAATTGTCGGCCTTTCAACTGGCGGCGGCGCGTATGGGCTGGAGCATGGCGGATCTGGAAACCCTGACCGTGCATGGTCGCCCTGTCGAACAGATGATTGCCTTTATCCAGCCGGATGTGCGCTTGCTGATCCTGACGACGGGGGAGGAAACTCCGGCGCAGATCGCGACGTTTCTGGCCGAGCGGGGGTTTGGCAAATCGCGCATGACGGTGCTGGCCAATATGGGCGGCAAGGACGAGGCGCGTTTTGACGGGCTGGCGGAAAGCTGGAACCATGTGGTGCCGCCGTTCAACACGCTGGCCGTGGAATGTGTGGCCGCGCCGGATGCGGCGCTGTTGCCGCGGGTGCCGGGGTTGCCGGACGGGGTGTTTTCCCATGACGGCACCATGACCAAACGCGAGGTGCGCGCGGCGACGCTGGCCAAGCTGATCCCGATGCGCGGGGCGTTGCTCTGGGATGTCGGCACCGGCTGCGGCTCGGTCGCGGTCGAGTGGCTGCGCGCGGCGCGCTATACCCGCGCGATCGGTATCGAGCCGCGGGGCGACCGGCGGACCATGGCGGCGGATAACGCGCAGGCGCTGGGCGTGCCGTCGCTGGAACTGCTGGACGGGCGCGTGCCCGGGGCGCTCGACGGGTTGCCGGCGCCGGATGCGATTTTCATTGGCGGCGGGTTGTCGGCGGAAACCTTCGAGGCCTGCTGGTCGGCGCTGCGCCCGCTGGGGCGGCTGGTGGCGAATGCGGTGACGCTGGAAAGCCAGGTGTTGTTGCTGGACCTTTACAAACGCCACGGCGGCGATCTGGTGCAGATTTCGGTGAACCGCGCCGAGGGGCTGGGCGGGTTGACCGGATGGTCGCCCTTGCGGCCGGTGACACAGTGGAGCCTGATCAAACGATGAGCGGAAAACTGATAGGGGTCGGGCTGGGGCCGGGCGATCCGGAGCTGATGACGCTGAAGGCGCACCGGCTGGTTTCGGGGGCCTCGGTGATTGCCTATCCGGCGCTGGAAAACGGCGAGAGTTTCGCGCGCTCCATCGCGGCGGGGGTGATACCGGAGGGGGCCGAGGAACTCACCATCCGCATCCCGATGACTGTCGAGCGCGGCCCCGCGCAGGCGGCCTATGACGCGGGGGCGGCGGACATTGCGAAACATCTGCGGGCGGGGCAGGACGTGGTGGTGCTGTGCGAGGGCGATCCGTTTTTCTACGGCTCCTTCATGTATCTGTTCACCCGTCTGGCAGCGGATTTCGAGGCCGAGGTGGTGCCGGGCGTGACCTCGGTGACGGCCTGTGCGGCCTCGGCACGTCGGCCGCTGACGGCGCGCAACGATGTGCTGTCGATTATTCCCGGGCCTTTGGGCGATGCGGAGATGCGGGCGCGGATCGAGGCGAGCGGAGCGGTGGCGATTATGAAGGTCGGGCGGCATCTGGCGCGGATACGCGGCTTGCTGGCCGATATGGGGCTGGCGGAGAAGGCGGCCTATGTCGAGCGGGCGAGCCTGCCGAACGAGCGCATTCTGCCCTTGGCCGAGGCTCCTGATCCGGCGCCGTATTTTTCCATGATTCTGATAACCAAAGGGGATGACCCGTGGCTGAACTGACCCCCATTGTGCTGTGCCTTTCGCGTGCAGGCGAGGCAACCGCGCATCGCGTGGCGGAGATCCTTCAAGCTCCTGTCCACGGGCGCGAAGGGCGGGTGGAGCGGGCCGATGCGTTCTTTCCCAATGCACTCGATCATGCGCGGATGCTGTTTCAGGCCGGTTATCCGGTGGTCGGGGTCTGTGCGGCGGGGATACTGGTGCGCGCGGTGGCGCCGGTGCTGGCCGACAAGCGCTCCGAGCCGCCGGTGATTGCTGTTCCCGATGACGGCTCCACGGTGATCCCGCTGCTGGGCGGGCATCACGGGGCGAACCGTCTGGCGAAAGTGATTGCCGAAGGGCTGGGGGCAAGTGCGGCGGTGACCACGGCGGGGGATGTC
>WFTU01000379.1 GCA_015485375.1 Paracoccaceae bacterium
CTCCACCGCCTCCTCGACCAGCGCCCGCGGCGTTGCCAGATTGAACCGCAGGAAATTCTCGCCGCCCGTTCCGAAAGTATCCCCGTGGTTCGCGGCAATCCGCGCGCCCTGCTCGACCCGCGCCGTGAATTCCTCCGCGCTCATCCCCGCGCCGGAAAAATCCACCCATGCCAGATAGGTCGCCTCCAGCGGCATCGACTTCAGCCCCGGAATCCCGTTGATCGCATCATCGAAAATCTTCCGGTTGCCCTCCAGATAGGCCAGCAACTCCTCCAGCCACGCCTCGCCGTGGTTATAGGCCGCCTCGGCCATCACCAGACCGAAACTGTTCCCCGAGATTCCCATCGCCGCCATTTCCTGCCCGAAGGTCTCGCGCAGCGCCGGATCGGCGATAATGACATTGCCGATATGGCTGCCCGCAATATTGAACGTCTTGGTCGTCGCCGTCATCATCACCAGCCGTTCGGCAATATCCGGCGCCGCCAGCGGCATCACCGTATGCTTGTGGCCCGCGTAAACCAGATCGTGGTGGATCTCGTCCGACACCAGCAGCAGATCGTTACGCACACAAAAATCCGCCAGCGCCCGCAACTCCTCGCCGCTCCAGACCCGCCCGCCCGGATTGTGCGGCGAACACAGGATCACCATGCGCTCGTGCCCCTTCAGCCCCGCCTGCAACCCCTCCAGATCCATCTCGTAGCGCCCGCCCTTGTCCAGCAGCGGGCTTTCCACCACCTCGCGCCCCGAGGCTTTGATAACCCGCGCAAACGCATGATAAACCGGCGTAAACAGGATCACCCCGTCGCCCTTTTCGCTAAACGCCTGCAAGCACAACGATGTCCCGTTCACCAGCCCGTGCGTGGTGAAAATCCACTCCGGCCGCACGCTCCAGCCATGGCGCCGCTCCATCCAGTCACAGATCGCCGCGCGATAGCTCGCATCGTCGCCGTAATATCCGAACACCCCGTGATCGACCATGCCCTGCACCGCGTCGATCACCGCTTGCGGCGGCTTGAAATCCATATCCGCCACCCACATCGGAATGCCGCCCTCGGGGCTGACACCGTAGGCCTTTTCCATCATGTCCCATTTGGCGGAATGGGTGCCGACACGGTTGATCTTCTCGTCGAAATTCATGGCGTTCTCCTGCTGTTTTCCGGCACAGTATCGGCGCGGGCCATGCCTGCCAAGGCCCGATCCGGCCTCTTGCGAAACCGCGCACCATCGCTTACATCCGCCCTATGACGATACGCAATATTCTCATCCACCCCGACCCGCGCCTGAAGAAGGTCTGCGATCCCGTGCCCGAAGTCGACGCGAAGATCCGCAAACTGGCCGACGACATGCTCGAAACCATGTATGACGCCCCGGGCGTCGGCCTCGCCGGCCCGCAGATCGGCGTGATGAAACGCATCTTCGTGATCGATTGCGCCGACAAGGAAGAAACCCCCGACCCGATGGTGCTCATCAACCCCGAGATCACATGGACCTCCGAGGAGCTGAACACCTACGAGGAAGGCTGCCTCTCCATCCCCGACATCTACGAGGAAGTCACCCGCCCCGAAAAGGTGCGCATGAAATTCCTCGACGTGCACGGCAAACCGCGCGAGGAGGAATTCGACGCCCTCTACGCCACCGCGACGCAGCACGAGCTCGACCACCTGAACGGCAAGCTGTTCATCGATTACCTCAGCAAGATCAAGCGCTCGATGATCACCAACAAGATGAAAAAACTGAAGAAAGAAAAGGCGCGTGCCTAGACCTTTCCTCATGTATCCGGACAAACGCCTGAAAACCGTCTGTCCGCCGGTCAGCGAAATCACCGACACCGAGCGCACCATCTGGGACGAAATGCTCGACGCCATGTATCTGATGCCGGGCGTCGGCCTCGGCGCGCCGCAAATCGGCTACCTGACCCGCCTCGCCGTCGTCGACTGCTCGGCCAGCCACAGCGAGCCGGTGCGCATGGCCAACCCCGAAATCCTGCACGCCTCCGCCAAAATGCGCACGCACGAGGAAGCCAGCCCGAACCTCCCCGGCCTTTTCGCCGAAATCGAGCGCCCCCGCGCCGTCACCGTGCGCTACATGGACGAAAACGGCGAGACGGTGGAAAAAGACTTCGTCAATCTCTGGGCCACCTCCGTGCAGCACCAGATCGACCATTTGAACGGCAAGCTGTTCATTGACCACCTCAAACCGGTCAAACGCAAAATGCTGATCGCCCGACACCTGAAAAACATGAAGCGGAGAGGCTGATGCGGATCATCTTCATGGGCACCCCCGATTTTTCCGTCTCCGTCCTGCAATCGCTGGCCGATGCGGGGCACGAAATCGCCGCCGTCTACACCCAGCCGCCCCGCCCCGCCGGTCGCGGCAAGAAACCCCGCCCCTCGCCGGTGCAAAAACGCGCCGAGGAACTGGGGCTGGAAGTCCGCCACCCGCTGAATTTCAAATCCGGCGCAGAGCGCGAAGCCTTCAAGGCCCTGAACGCCGAGATCGCCGTCGTCGTCGCCTACGGGCTGATCCTGCCGCAAGCCATCCTCGACGCCCCCGAACGCGGCTGCCTCAACATCCACGCCTCGCTGCTGCCCCGCTGGCGCGGCGCCGCCCCGATCCAGCGCGCCATCATGGCCGGAGACGCCGAAACCGGCGTCTGCATCATGCAAATGGAGGCGGGCCTCGACACCGGCCCCGTTCTGGAATGCGCCCGCACCGCCATCACACCCGATGATACTGCCGCGAGCCTGCACGACCGCCTCGCCGACATGGGCGCCGCCCTGATCGTGAACGTGATTGCGCGGCTCGATAACCTCGAAGCCACACCGCAACCCGAAGAGGGCACCACCTACGCCGCCAAAATCGACAAAACCGAATCCCGCATCGACTGGTCGAAACCGGCACCTGAAATCGACCGCCTGATCCGCGGCATCTCCCCCTTCCCCGGCGCCTGGTTCGAACTGGACGGCCAACGCATCAAGGCCCTCGCCAGCACCCTCGCACAAGGAAACGGCGAGGCAGGCACCGTCCTCGACGACAGCCTCGCCATCGCCTGCGGCACTGGCGCCATCCGCCTGCTCCGCCTGCAAAAGGCCGGAAAATCCCCGCAGGACGCCGAAACCTTTTTGCTCGGCACGAAAATTCCTGTAGGAACGGTGCTGGAATAGGGGAAACAGACCATGGGCATTTTCTTTTCGTTTTTCGGCTCGTTGATGATCGGCGGCATCGTCGGTTTCGCCTCGGAAAAATGGGGCTTCACCCGCAACGGCTACCTGTCCAGCATCATCATCTGCCTTGGCGGAGTCGTCCTGTTTTTCATGGCCCGCATCATGTTCAACATCTCCTTCGGCAGCCCCGGCCTCGACGCCATCGCAGGCTCCGCCGGCGCCCTGATCCTCGTCCCCACGGCGCGGCGCAGAAAATAACAAAATTCCAGCGTAGTTTGAGCCAAATCAAGGTCGGCATTTACCCCGCCGGTCTAGTGTCTACCCGATAACAAAACGGAGTATCAAAATGACACACACGCCCAACGAACTCACCGACATGTTTCCGGACAAACTCGACAAAATCCATGCGTTGAAAACCGAAAACGGCGAATTCGCCAAATTGCACGACGAATACCACGAAATCACCCGCGAAATTCACCGCGGCGAGACCAACGTGGAACCGATGAGCGACTTCCATCTCGAAGAGTTGCGCAAAAAACGCCTCGCCATGCTGGACCGCATCGCCGCCCTTCTGGCTTAATCGCGCACCCAGCCGGCCTTGCGCTTTTCAAAAAACGCGTTGATGCCCTCGCCGGCATCAGCCGTCTCCCAGGTATCCGCGAGCCTCTCGATCGTCGCGGCAATCACATCCTCGTCGATCTTCGGCCCCAGACTGCGCAACAGCGCTTTCGTCGCCGCCACCGCCTCCGGCGAGACTTGAAGATAGGCCGCGATTTCCGCTTCAATCGCCGCGTCCACATCCTCCACGACCTGCGCCACCAGATTCAACGCACAAGCCCGATCCGCATCGAATATCCGTGCCGACATCGCCACTTCGCGCGCCTTCCCCTCGCCCATTTTGGCCACGACATAGGGGCTAATAGTTGCAGGAATCAAACCCAATCTGGTTTCTGTTAGGCCAAATCTTGCATTTTTCATGCAAAATGCAATATCGCAGACCGAGACCATCCCGACCCCGCCACCAAAGGCATTTCCATGCACCCGTCCGATCACCGGCTTCGGTAATTCGTTCCAGACATGCAACATTTCCGCCAGTTTCCGCGCCTCGCGAATACGCTGCGCCCGATCTGCCGACATCTGCTCTTTCATCCAGCCCAGATCACCGCCCGCACAGAAACTCCTGCCCTGCGCCGCCAGCACCACAACCCGGATATCACGGTTCAACGACAGCTCCCGTGCCGCCATTGTCATCTCGGCTATCATCTCCGCCGACAACGCATTGTGCTTTTCCGGCCGATCCAGATAGAGCGTCGCCACGCCCCGCAAATCCACATCGATCTTTATGGTCGTATAAGGCATCTCACTCCTCCCGCAGCGATTTCGCGAACTCCGCCGCCGCAAGCAGCCGGTCCATCTGCAATCCGGTCTCGTATCCCCGTTCAGCCAGCATCGCAGCCACCGCTACCGTGTCAACATTCCCTTTCGCCCCCTCGGCATAGGGACACCCGCCAAGACCTCCTACCGCCGCATCAAACACCCGCAATCCTAACTCCAGCGCCACCGAAATATTCTCCAACGCCAGATTCCCCGTATCGTGAAAGTGCCCCGCCAGCCGCTCGGCCGGGACCACAGCCAAAACCGCCTCCAGCATCCGCCCCACACTCTCCGGCGTCCCCGACCCGATCGTATCCCCGAGGCTGATCTCGTAGCATCCGGCCTCCAGCAACCCCAAAGCCACCTCGACAACCTTCTCAGGAGGCGTCGGACCATCATACGGGCAGTTCGCCACACAGGAAACATACCCGCGCACCTTGACATTATCGGACTTAGCAGCCTCCAGTATCGGCATAAACCGCTCAAAACTTTCATTAATCGAACAATTTATGTTTTTCTGACTAAATCCCTCGGAAGCCGATCCAAACACCGCCACTTCGTTCGCCCCCGCCGCCATAGCCGCCTCGTAACCCCGCATATTCGGCGTCAGGGCCGCGTACGTCACGCCGTTTTTCCGTGAAATCCCCGCCAGAACCTCCGCCGCGTCCGCCATCTGCGGCACCCACTTGGGACTGACAAAGCTCGTCACCTCGATATGCGAAAACCCGCAATCCGAGAGCATATCCACCAGCGCGATCTTGTCCTTTGTCGGAATAATCCGCGCCTCGTTCTGCAACCCGTCCCGCGGCCCCATCTCGAATATCCGGACAAACTCACCCATCATTCTGCTCCAGAAACACCAGAACCGCGCCCGAATCCACCTGATCCCCGACACCCACCGGTATCTCCCGCACAACCCCGTCACAAAGCGCGGTCAGCGTGTGCTCCATCTTCATCGCCTCGACAACCGCCACCGCATCCCCCTTGGCCACACTATCCCCCACCGCAACATGCAGATGTTTCACACTTCCGGGCATGGGAGAAACCACAAGCTCTGGGTTCGCATGATCCTCCCCGCTCGCGGTATTAAATGTTTTTATATCAAAGTGATAGGTGTGACCGGTATCGAAAATATACAAGCTGCTACCAACCGTTGAATACGAGACCTTCTTCCGCACACCTTCAATCCTCACCGAACATTCCCCGTCCGATCCGGCCCGAATCTCCACCTCCTCTGACGCACCATCCATACTCACCAACGCCAGCTCCGGCCCCCGCACGACAACTTCCACTTCGCGCTCTTCACCGCTGCATTCCAGCCGCACATTACGCACCAACGCCCGCCACAACGACCAGCCCGCCATCGGGTCGGAGAACGGAACTCCCTGCGAGAGCGCCGCCGCCAATACCCACATTTCCGAGGAAACCGGCCGATCTGATACCAGATTGTCCAGTTCCCGTCCGATCAAATCGGTATCCACGTCGCCCGCCGAAAACGTCGGGTTCCGGCACAACGCAGACAAAAATTCCAGATTGGTCACGGTCCCCGCAACGTGAGTCTCGCAGATCGCCTGATCCAGCAACGACAGAGCAACATCGCGCCCCTGACCATGCACGGTAATCTTGGCAATCATCGGGTCATACCAAAGGGTTATCGTATCTCCCTCACGCACGCTACTATCAATTCTCGCCCGTCGTGAAAACGCCAGATGTGCCAGTTTTCCCGTCGCCGGAAGAAACCCCGCAGGCACATCTTCGGCATAAATCCGCGCCTCGAACGCGTGACCGTTTATCGTTAAACTATCCTGGGTTCGCGGCAGCACCTCGCCACTCGCTACCCGCAACTGCCACTCGACCAGATCGACGCCCGTGATCGCCTCGGTCACCGGATGCTCCACCTGCAAGCGTGTGTTCATCTCCATAAACCAGAACCGGTCAGGATGCAGCCCGTCCGAGCCATCAACGATAAACTCAACCGTCCCCGCGCCGCTATAGTCAACAGCCTGCGCGCAACGCACTGCCGCCGCGCCCATTGCCGCGCGCATTTCTTCGGTCATCCCGGGCGCGGGCGCTTCCTCGATCACCTTCTGATGCCGTCGCTGAAGCGAACAGTCCCGCTCGAACAAATGCACTACATTGCCGTGGTCATCACCAAACACCTGAATCTCGATATGGCGCGGGCGGGTAATCCACTTCTCGATCAGGCAACTGGCATCGCCAAACGAGGCCAACCCCTCCCGTTGCGCCCCTTCCAGCGCCGCGCGAAAATCCTCGGGGCGATCCACCTTGCGCATCCCCTTGCCACCACCGCCGGCGCGCGCCTTGATCAGCACAGGATAGCCGATTTCCGCCGCACGCCCGGCCAGAAAGGCCGGATCCTGATTGTCGCCGTGATACCCCGGCACCACCGGCACCCCTGCCTTTTCCATCAGCGTTTTCGCGGCATCTTTCAGCCCCATCGCCCGAATGGCTTCCGCCGAAGGCCCGATAAACCGCAAGCCGGCGGCCCCCACCGATTCGACAAAATCCGGGTTCTCGGACAAAAAGCCATAGCCCGGATGGATAGCTTCGGCCCCGGATTTCAGGGCCACATCAATAATTACATCGCCTTTTAGATAACTTTCCGCCACAGCAGGCGGCCCGATCCGGTAGGCCTCATCCGCCATCGCCACATGCTTGGCGTTTTCATCCGCGTCCGAATAGAGCGCCACCGTCTGCACACCCAGCTTGCGCGCGGTTTCAATCACGCGACAGGCAATTTCGCCGCGATTGGCTATCAGAATCTTGGTAAACATCGCGCGCCCTCCTACATCCGGAACACGCCGAACCGCGTGTCCTCAATTGGCGCGTTCAGGGCCGCCATCAATGACAACGCCAACACATCGCGCGTCTTGCGCGGATCAACCACTCCGTCATCCCAGAGCCTTGCAGAGGCATAAAGCGGGTGCGACTGCCGATCGAACATCTCTATCGTCGGGCGCTTGAATTCCGCCTCTTCCTCCGCGCTCCACGACCCGCCCTTGCGCTCGATTCCATCCCGTTTCACGGTCGCCAGAACTCCGGCAGCCTGCTCGCCTCCCATCACGGAAATCCGCGAGTTCGGCCATGTCCACAGGAACCGCGGCGAATAGGCCCGCCCCGCCATACCGTAGTTTCCGGCCCCGAAAGAGCCCCCCAACAGCATGGTTATCTTCGGCACTTTCGTCGTCGCCACCGCCGTCACCAGCTTGGCCCCGTGGCGCGCGATCCCTTCGGCCTCGTATTTCTGCCCGACCATAAATCCGGTGATATTCTGCAAAAACACCAACGGAATTTTCCTTTGTGAACAAAGCTCTACAAAATGCGCGCCCTTCACGGCGCTTTCGGAAAACAGCACCCCGTTGTTGGCAATGATCCCCACCGGCATCCCCATCACATGGGCAAAGCCACAAACAAGCGTCGTGCCATATCGCGCCTTGAACTCGTCAAACCGCGAGCCGTCCACCACCCGCGCAATCACCTCGCGAATGTCATAGGGCGTCTTCAGATCGGCTGGCACCACCCCCAGAATTTCCGCCGGATCATAGGCCGGCTCTTCCGGCGTTTGTAGCATCACCGTATCGGGCCGCCGCCGGTTCAGATTGCCCAGTGCCTCGCGCGCCAGAACCAGCGCATGTTCGTCGTTCTCCGCCAGATAATCGGCCACTCCGGACAGGCGCGTATGCACGTCACCGCCACCCAGATCCTCGGCCGAGACCACCTCACCCGTCGCCGCCTTTACAAGCGGCGGACCGGCCAGAAAAATGGTTCCCTGTTCCTTAACGATTATGGTTACATCCGACATCGCCGGCACATAGGCCCCGCCCGCCGTACAAGACCCCATCACCACCGCGATCTGCGGAATTCCCTTGGCCGACATATTCGCCTGATTGAAAAAAATCCGCCCGAAATGGTCCCGATCCGGAAAAACCTCGTCC
>WFTU01000380.1 GCA_015485375.1 Paracoccaceae bacterium
TCGATGCACAGCCCCTCTTCCCCATCGGCGGCGCGAAACCCGATCCTGCCGTTTGCGCCTGCCGCTTCTGATGCGTTCAGCAACAGGTTGAGCGCGATCTGGCGCACGGGGGCGGAGGGGAAAGATCCGATGTTGCGCCCGCTAACCTCGACCGACCAGTCAAGGCTCTGGCGTTGGCGCGAGGTTTCCGCGCGGATCAACAGACGCAAATCGTCAAAATCGTCGATGCCGAGGCGCGCGCCGGTGCGGTCCAGCCGGTTCTGGTCCAGCGTGACGCGGGCGACATCGCGCAGATGCTCCAGCCCGCGCACAAGGATATCGGCCGATTCCCGCACGACCTCGGGCCGGTCGGCATATTCACGCATCGTATCGGCGGCATTCAGCAAACCGCCCAACGGGTTGTTGATTTCATGCGCCAGCGACGACGACAGCCGCCCCAGACTGACAAAGCGTTCGCGCTCGGCCAGCCGCTTGTCGGCCTCGGCCTTGGCCTCGATCGCGCCGACCATGGTGTTGTAGCTTTGCGCCAGCTGCGCGACTTCGGTGTCGCCGTGGGGCATTTCGGATTCCGGCACCGGCTCCGGTGTCTGGGTGAAATTGCGCATCCGGCCCATGACATTTTCCACCGGTGCCAGAATACGCCGCATGGCAAGATAGCCGAATATCGCCAGCAGAAAGGTCGCCACGGCATTGCCCAGCAACAGCAGCCGCGCCGCGCGTTTGCGCTCCGTGACCAGATCCGAGACATCCAGTTCCGTCAGGATTTGCCCGACCGTGCGACCCTGATACACCAGCGGTGCCAACAGCCGGATTTGCGCATCCTCCCCTGTCAGGGACAGGTTTTCCAGATCCTGTGCCCCGCTGGCCAGAGCATCAATCCCGCCGTCGATGGGTGCGCGCGCCGGATCGGTTGCTGCCAGAATGATCCCCTTGTCATTGGCCACCACCGCAAACACCAGCCGCCGCCCCTCGCTTTCGCCTGCGGCACGGTCCAGCGTGTCGTAGACCTCCCAGATATCATTGCGCAGAACCAGCGGGCCGAGGGCGATAGACAGGGCCTCGATTTGCAGTTGCGCCATCTCCTGCACCCGCGCGTTCTGCACCTGCCGCAGGGTGGCAAGAACCTGTTGCGAGGCCAGAAACCCGACCAGAATCATCAGTCCGGCGGTAAAAAACGGCACGCGGACAGAAAGGGGAATGCGCCTGAGCCCCCTCATCCGCGCGTTGGCCCCAGATCCCGCATGCGCGCATCGATACCGTCATAAAGCGAAGGTTCCGCAATCGTCATCCCGTCAAGCTGCAGCAGGTCGAGCGCCACACGGCCGTCGGCGGTTTTGTCGAGATCCAGCAACGCCTGCTGCATCGCCTGCACCCGCGGATTGGCAATCCGGTCGGTGCGCGCGCAAAACGGCGGAAACCCGAGCCATTCGGAACGCCGCAGAACCTTCGTGCGGCTGGCAAGCTCCGGTTCCGCCTTCATCAATGCCTCCCAGACATAGCCGTCCACACTGCCGGATTCGACCAGCCCGTCGGCAACGGCGCGCACGACATTGCGGTGGCCATAGGTAAAAATGGTGCGGCGAAAGAAATCCTCCGGCCGTTCTCCCATGCGCGCCAGATCCGAGACAGTCACCAGATAACCGGAGTTGGAATCCGGATCGGAAAACGCATGCGTCCGGCCCCGCAAATCCCCGAGGTCCCCGGCATCGCTGTCCTTGCCCGCAATCAGATAGGACTGATACAGCGATTTCCCGTTCCAGACAGGCACCGCCAGCAGCGACAACATGCGCCGGTGCTGCAGATACGGGTAACCGCAAAGCCACGCCGCATCAATCGACCCTTCAAGCAGCAGCCCCGTGACCTCCTCGTAGGTGCGGCGCTGCTCCAGCTCGATATCGACACCGAGCGAGCTGGAAAACGCGGTGCGCAAGCGTTCGATAACTTCGGCATCATTGTCCAGAAACACCGGCGTCAGGCCCAGACGGAAGGGCGCCATCGCGCGGGCCGGTAGCGCGGGAAACAATGCCGCCGCCCCGATGGATTTCAGGATTTTCCGTCTGGTCACTTTCAAGATGTATCGCTCCCCTGCCTGAAACCGCAGACTAGGCGGAACTTTTTTATTTGCCAACCGCAACATCCTGCGGCCCGCAAATAAAGGTATCGGCAAATCCGGTGTCGGGGCCCGCATCCTGCAACAGAATGCCTTTCTCGGCAGTATCCAGATCCTCGGGCGGCTCGCCCGGCGACAGGATATTCCCGTCCGCATGTGCCAGCGCGGCGGCAGGAAACACATCTCTTTCCTTTGGAATGGCCTCGCTACTTTTTCCGAGCACTTCCTTCAGTAAATCATTCTGCATGCTCATCTCTGCATACATCCGCTTCAGACGCCCGTTTCTTCTGCCAGCGTCTTCATCTCCGAAATCAGTGGCGTTAACTTGATAAAAACTACCGGAACCCGGATATTGTAAACCTTGTGCATATTAGGCAAGCCGGTAAATATCTTGACTGGTAATGGCAAAGGGTATTTCATTTGCAGACATCCTTGGCCACTTGTCATGCCTGCATCTGAAAAGAAGGAAACATGAAACGCAGAGGATTCCTCGCGAGTTCCTTGGCCCTGGCAACCGGGCTGGCAGCGCCTGCCTTAGGGCAGCGCGCCGTTTTGCGTTTTGGCCTCACACCGGTATTTTTGTCAAATGATCTGATGTTGCTGAGTATGCTCGAAGAATACTTTAGCCGTGTTACCGGAGTAAGTGTCGAACTCGTACAAAAACGCACGTATCAGGAAATCACGACCCTGTTGGCAACAAGAAGTCTCGACGCCGCATGGATCTGTGGATATCCATTTATCCGCTTCAAGGATGTTCTGGAACTGTTGAGCGTACCCGTCTGGCAGGGTCGGCCACGCTATCAGGCCTATCTTATTGGTGCAGATGGGCGGGACGCGTCGAGTATCGACGATCTACGCGGTGATTTGCATTGTTTTTCCGATCCTGACTCGAATTCCGGCTATCTGGTCACTTCGGCCTTGCTGGCGGATCGGAAATTGCATCCGAGTGAATTTTTCCGCAAAACGTTTTTTGGATATGGCCACCGCAATGTGGTGCGGGCCGTTGCATCCAGACTGGCACAAAGCGGAAGCGTGGACGGGTACGTCTGGGAGGTGCTAAACGAGGTCGAGCCGGAGTTGACCCGAAAAACATCTGTGATCGCCAAATCGGACTGGCTGGGTTTTCCACCTATCGCCGCCCCGAAAGCCGCCGTTGGCTCGCCGGAATACGACGCTATCCGCGAGGCTGTACTGAACATGCACGAGGATGCGCAAGGACGGCAAATTCTCGACTTGTTGAAGCTGGACAGTTTTGGCCCGCCCGAGGGAACCAATTACGAGAAGATTGCCGAATTCATACAAAAAGTGCAGGACTTTGGATGAGCCTTGTCAGAATTCACCCGGCTTCCTGGCCCATCACACTCAAAATTCCACTGGTTGTGGCTTTGTTGATGATTGCCATTGGAGGCATAACAACCGAACGGGTACTGTCAAAGCTGTCGGAAATACAGGATCAGAACCTAAAAGAACTTTCCGGCGCGTATCTGGATGGATTGTCGTCTGCTGTACTCCCGCATGTTTTGCGCGACGACATTTGGGATATTTTCGATGCGATCGAGCGATCTAAATTATTGTTCGAAAATCTGAATATCAATTCAACAATTGTCACCGGTCCTGACAACATAATTCTTGCGGCATCCGATCCTGCCACCCTTCCGACGGAGTCGGTCGTCCCGGATGAATACCTTGTTGCGGCCATACCCGATGATACGGTGGCTATTCGATCGGATCAGCCAGTAGTGCGTTTGGTAAAAAATCTGGACTTTCAGGGCCAGACAGTCGGCAAAATGATGGTCACACTCGATGTTTCCGATCAACTGGCGGAGCGTCGTAGTGTCCGCTTTGCGCTTGTCGGCACGATCGCGGCTCTTACAGTTTTGATGGCTGTATTCGGATACCTGCTAACCCGTCGCATGGCCCGCCCGATGCAAATTCTGGCGGAGCATCTTGAACAGAGCAAAGACGGCAGATTTACGGAAATTTCAACCTCCGACACAGGTAGTTTCGGCAAAGAGGTTTCGACTCTGTTTAACAGCTACAATTCCATGGTCAGGGCGGTGAACGAGCGGGATATGCTGGCCGCGACCCTGCACGAGGAGGAAAAACTGGCCGGTCTGGGCAGGCTGGCGGCGGCCATGGCGCATGAAATCAACAATCCGCTGGGCGGCATGTTGAATGTGCTTGAAACCCTGAAGCGGCACGATGACAAGCCGGAGATCCGCAAAAAATCGATCAATATGCTGGAGCGCGGGCTGAAAAGCATCGGGGATGTGGTGCAGACATCGCTGGCGGCCTATCGCAGCCGGTCGGCGAAACGGAATCTTGGCGAAAAGGACTTCGTCGATTTGCGACAGTTACTACGACCGGAGATCCACCGCCGCGCCCAGAATCTGGCGTGGAACGTGGACTGGCGGGGCAAGCTGGCCATCGACGGGACCAGCGTGCGCCAGATTGCGCTGAACCTGCTGCTGAATGCCTCCAAGGCTGCGGGACATGGCGGGCAGCTTTCCTTTCGCTCTGCTGTCGAGGGCGAAGAATTGCGGATCGTTGTCGAGAACAGCGGCGCCGGAATTCCGGAGGACCTGTTGCATTGCCTGAATTGCTCCAAGGGGGGCAAGGCGCCACCCTCCGGCGACAATAGTAATGCCGGAATAGGGTTCTGGGATATTTGCGCGGATTGCGACAACGAAAGTAAAAGGCTGCCGCTAGAGGACCGTGTCGGGCTGGGCCTCTGGGTCACATGCCGCCTTGTGCAGGATCTGGACGGGCAGTTGGGGGCTGCCAGTTCGGACGGCGTCACTGCGGTCACGGTGGTGTTGCCATTGAAACGCGGAGCGGCGAAACATGCAGCTTGAAGGCTTGAAAATCGGGATTATCGAGGACGACCCCATCATGGGGGAATCCCTCGCGCAGGTGTTCACCCTCGAAGGGGCCGATGTGATCTGGTGGGCCTCGGGTGCCGAGGGACTTAACGCGCTGCCCTATGCCAACCGCGATATTATCGTTTGCGATATCCGGCTACCCGATATGAACGGCGAGCAGATTTTTGACGAGGCGCGCCGCTACCGCTCGGTGGCGCCGTTTCTGTTCATGACCGCCTATGGCGACGTGGAACAAGCCGTGGGGCTGTTGAAAAAAGGCGCGGGCGATTATGTGACCAAACCGTTCGAGCTTGAAGACCTGTTCCACCGCATCACGGCGCTGGTGCCGGACAAGGAGCTGCGTCTGACCAAGGGAATGCTCGGGCCGTCGGCGGCGATGCTGGAGATCGAAAGCACCCTGAAACGGGTTTCCGGTGCACCCATGCCGGTTTTGCTGACCGGCCAGACCGGTGTCGGCAAAGAGGTCTGCGCGCATTTTCTGCATGACCTCTCGGCCAAGGACGCCGCGCCCTTCATGGCGGTGAACTGTGCGGCCATTCCGGAAAACGCGATGGAGATGGAACTGTTCGGCACCGAGCAACCGCAACTGCATCAGGGATATGCGGAGCGCGCGCAGAAGGGCACGCTCTATCTGGACGGCATCGGGGATCTGTCCCTGGGCCTGCAACCGAAACTGCTGCGGCTTCTGGAAGAGGAGACATTTTTCCGGATCGGCGGGCATGAGCCGGTGCATTTCGATGCCCGGATTATCTGTTCCAGCAGCATAGACATCCGGACATTGCTGGAGGAGGACCGCTTCCGCGAGGATCTGTTCTATCGCATCAACACGGTTTCTATCGATATTCCGCCCCTGCGCGAACGGGTGGACGATATCATCTGGCTGGCCGAACGCTTCCTGCACGAGGCTGCGGCCCTGTCCGGCAATGCCCCCAAGGAACTGAGCAGCGGTGCCGAGGAACGTCTTGTCGATCACTCGTGGCCCGGCAACGTTCGGGAACTGCGAAACCGGATCGAGCGCGCGAACTCGCTGGCGCTGAACCGCTATATCCTGCCCGAGGACCTGTTCACGGACCGTCCGGGCGATCGCAGTTTCGACTACAAGGTGGCAAAACTCTCCGTTGTTCGCGATGCCGCCGAAAAGCGGCAGATCGAGCTGGCGCTGAAAGCGCGGGGCGGCAATGTTTCGCTGGCGGCGCAAACGCTCGGGATTTCACGCACGACCATGTGGGAAAAAATGCTGAAACACGGCATCAAGGGCCGGGCGAAAGACTAGCGCCGGTTCCGGCGGATTTGCCCGTATCTTTCTGATTCACGGGGCTCCCTTCACGGAAGATTTACGCATTGTTCGGAAATCCGAACAGGGAATCCGGAATTTTCGGAATCCCGAACAGGTTTGTGCCCCTCCCGCGCTATGTGAAAAACCTGCCTTGCCCTTAACCTGTGTCTACCAGGGCGCGCTGCGAAAGCCCGCCACCCCGAAACACAGGACCTTTGCGCTTGTCGAGCAAGCCGCATTCGTCGGAGAACAGGGAGAATATAATCATGCCGATAGGCCTTCAGGCACCCCCATCCCTCGGGGTGAAAGGAAAAAAACGCTGGGCGATGGTGATCGACCTTCGCCGGTGTATTGGTTGTATGGCGTGCGTATGTGCCGACAAAGCGGAGTTCGATGTGCCGCTTGGCGTCTGGCGCACCACGGTGCAGGTGAAAAACACCGGCAAATATCCCAATGTCCGGAAAAACTTCATGCCGCGGCTCTGTAACCATTGCGACAATCCCCCCTGCGTGCGGAATTGTCCGACCGAGGCGACCTACAAACACGAGGACGGCTTCGTGCTGCAACGCTACGAGCGCTGCATCGGATGCCGGACCTGTATGGCGGCCTGTCCCTATAACGCCCGCCATATGTTGCCCAGCAACCGTTCGCGCGTGAAAATCGGCGGGGTGGTCGATAAATGCACCTTCTGCCAGCATCGCGTCGAAAAGGGCCTGTTGCCTGCCTGTGTCCAGACCTGTCTGGGCCGTGCGCGTATTTTCGGGGATATCAATGACCCCGACAGCGAAGTCGCCCGTCTGGTCGGCACGCATAATACCAGCGTGTTGAAGGCCTCGAAAGGGACTGCACCGCAGGTTTACTACATCAAACCGGATCGCGGCAGCACCGAACAAGTCTACGCCGAACCGAAATCCGCAGCCGCAAAAACCGATGCAGAAGCATTTTATCGCCACAACAAGGGCGAAAAATTCTTCGCCGGCGTGCTTTGATAGGGAGACACGACAATGTTTGAGTATATGCAATACAACATCGCCCCCTGGCCGGGGATTCTGGCGGTCTACTTTTTCCTGATCGGCACGGCCGCGATGGTTTTCGTAGCGGCCGCTGCTCCGAATGTGTTCGGTCCCGTCGCCGATCCGTTCAAAAGCTTTCAAAAGGTCGGCATGGTTGTTGCGCTGATCCTTGTCGGCATAAGCGCGCCTCTGCTTATCCTCGATATCGGGCAGCCGGCGCGGTTCCTGTATCCGATTATCTACTTCCACTGGACGTCGCCCTTGTCCTGGGGATCGCTGTTCCTGCCGTTGTTCGGCCTGAGCATCCTTGCCTTTCTCTACGGGACTTTCACGCAAAAGACCGACCTGATGAAATGGAGCGGGATTTTCGGATCGCTGCTGGCGCTCTCGATGCCGCTCTATACCGGTCTCGACCTGATGGTGCAGACCTCCCGCGAGTTGTGGACCAATGCGACCATTCCGGTCCTGTTCGTGATCCTTTCGGTCACCTCGGGCGTGGCTCTCGTTTCCATTCTGGAGAAAATCATCGGCGGTAGCAACGAAGCGGTCACCAGATTGCTGCGTATTTGCCTTTACTTCTCCATCGGCGTTACCTTCTGGCTGTTCCTCGGGCTTGTGTTGTCCCTTCTTTACGGCTCGGCCGAAAAGCAGCAGGCGCTGGCCATTATCAACGAGGAGTTCTCGATGAAGTTCTGGGGGATCACCTTTGTTGTCGGCATCCTCGCACCGCTGGCATTGCTGATCCCGCCGAAACTGGCCAGCAGCCACACCGCGCTGATGATCGCCGGTGTTCTGGGTGCAATCGGGGCCTACACATTCCGTGAAGTGCTGGTCATGGCCGGCCAGCTGGCTCAACTCTACTACTAACCCGGGAAGAGGAAAGACAATGAACAAGCATATTAAAATCTCTCGTCGTGGCTTCCTGCAAGTAGGGACATCTGCCGCGGCAGCCGCTGGCGCCATCGGGACGAGCCGTCTCGGAGCCATGGAGCAAAGTCTGGGAGGTCAGGATTACTCTGACGTTACCGGCGAGGAGCGCACATCCGTTCCCTATACCTGCCTTGCCTGCAACATCGAGGATGGCGGTCTCGCCTATATCGAGAAAGGCCGGGTGGTAAAGCTCGAAGGGAACATGGACCATCCCAATACGCGCGGCAAACTTTGCGCCAAGGGCAATTCCGGTTTCCTGCATATCTATGATCCCGACCGGATCATGACACCGCTGAAACGCACCGGCAAACGGGGCGAGGGCAAATGGACCCGTATCAGCTATGACGAAGCGACCAGCCTGCTGGCCGAGAAGCTGCGGGCGGTCATCGAGCGCGCCAAAGCCGAGGACAAGCCGGAGATCCTGAACGAGATCTTCTTCAAATACGGTCGCGACCGTACCGGTGGTGCAGTCGGACGCTTCATGCATGCGATGGGGTCGAACTCGGTCCTTAACCATACCAATATCTGCGAATCCTCCAAAAAGGTCGGGCTGGAGCCGTCCTGGGGGCCGGATATCGAAAGCTGCGACTGGGCCAATACCAAATACATCCTGAACTTCGGTTCGAACATTCTGGAAACGGCCTATTTCATGAACCCCAACGCCCAGCGCTGCGTGGACGGTGTGGTCGGTAACAAGGCCAAGCTGGTCACCTTCGATGTGCGGCTTTCCAATACGGCCGGTTTCTCGGACGAATGGTTTGCGCCATATCCGGGCACCGATGCCGCAATTGTGCTGGCGATGTGCAATGTCATCATGAATGAAGGCTTGTATGACGCCGATTTCATCCGCGACTGGACCAATGTCACAGCCGAGCAGCTGATCGAGCATCTCAAACCCTACACGCCGGAATTTGCCGAAGAAGAATCCGGCATGGCCGCTGAGGATATCCGCCGCATCGCGCGGGAATTCGCCACGACCAAACCGGCAACGGTGTTTTCCTATCGCGGGCCGTGCAAGCACGTTTACGGCTCCTATCAGGAAGCGGCGATCAACATGCTGCCGGTCATTACCGGCAATGTGGAGAAAAAGGGCGGATACTGCCTGCCGCGCGGCATGGGCTGGCCCCAGCCGGGACCGGTGCCGCCGAAAGGCGAGGCATTCAGCCCCGTTGCGGCCCCGCCGCTCTATCCGCTGGCGTCGCACCATGTTTCCACCATGGCGCCCTATATGATCACCAAAGGGGAGGCCAAGGTCTCGGTCTGGATGTCCTACTATGACAATCCGGTGTATACTTACCCCTCCAGCCATGTATGGGACGATTTCCTGAAAAACGAAGAGCTGGTTCCGTTCCTTGTTTCCTTCAGCCCCTATATGTCGGAAACAACCGAACTGGCCGATCTGATCATACCGGACGTGACCTATCTTGAACGCCACGATCCGGAATCCATGCCGAGCGGCCTGTATCCCTGCCTGTCGATCCGCCAGCCGGTGGTCAAACCGCTGGGCAATACGCAGGAGTTCCGCGAGACCCTGATCGACGTGGCCGCGAAAATCGACCCCGACGGCAGCCTCGGTGTCAAACAGTACTTCGCTTTCGACTCTGTCGAGGACTGGATGCGGGCGCACTTCGATGACACGCCGGGCCTGAAAGAACAGGGTGGCTACGACTTCCTGAAGAAGAAAGGCGTCTGGCCGATCTATGGCAAGGTCGATCCGGTGACTGCCAAACTCGTTGACAAGAACCGCAACGAGATCGAGCCCGAATATGCGTTGTACATGAAGGAAATTCCTGCAAGCGACATGTTGGGGACCGAGATCAAGGAGGATGGTTCCATCGTCAAGGACGGCGCGACCATCGGTGTCCGGATCAACGGCAAGAACTACCTTGGCTTCGGCACACCGTCACGGCGTATCGAGCTGTTCAAGGAAAGCTACCTGAAATACGGTTTCTTCCCGCTGCCGAGCTACATCCGCACCTCGGCCCGCAACAAGAAGGACGACGAGCTGGTGCTGGTCACCTACAAGGTCAATGTGCATACGCAAAGCCGCACGGCCTCGCTGAAGTATCTGACCGAGATCTACCATAAAAATCCCATGTGGATTAACCCCGAGACCGCCGCCAAACGCGGAATTGCCGATGGCGAACTGGTGCGGGTGACCTCCACGCTGGGATATCTGGTGACCAAGGCGCATGTAACCGAAGGGATCCGTCCCGATGTGGTTGCTGTCTCCACGGCCTGCGGGCATTCGGCCTATGGCCGGCTGGCGCAACTCAAAACCCGTGAAGGCGATGCCGAATGGGTGCAGGGTGGCGATCCGGATATCACCAACAATGTCTGGTGGGATGACAAAGGCGTTCATCCGAATCCGATCATCAAGCTGGCTGTCGACCCGATCGGTGGCTCGCAGGGCTGGTATGACACCGCCGTAACCGTCACCAAGGCGCAGCCGGGTGACAAATACGGCGACGTCAATGTCAGCGTCGAGGAATCCTTCAAGGATTACGAGGAAACCCTGCGCTATGCCTATACGGGCGATATCCACCGCGAGAACCACAAGTCGCTGGATATCGACTGGGATAACCTGCCGAAGCCCGGTGAAGGCGGCGGCGGGGGCGAGTAACTCCCCTGACTGGGGTGCCGGCGTTCCATTCCGCGGCACCCCGTTTTTTCCTGACATGATACGAGGTTGGAAAAGTGACTGTATCCCAAACGACTTCCGGAAACCCCGCTGACATTCCCGCAGATCCGGCTGGCATGACCGAACTTCAGGCCAAGGCCGGATTGTTCTCGTTTCTCTGCCGGTGCCTCGAGGCCGAGCCGACGGTCGAGTTGCTTGACCTGATCCGCGGCCCGATGCTGGAAGGGCTGGAACAATCCGAAGTGCATTTCACACCGCAGTTCCTTTCCGCGCCGGTGGAACGGCTTGCCACCATTCTGGACGAGGAGTTCACCTGCCTGTTTGTAGCCCCCGGCTGCGTTCCGCCCTATGCCTCGGTGTTCGAGACAGGACGGATGTTCCAGGAACCGGCGGACCGCGCGCAGGAAGCCTACCGTCAGGCGGGCATGGAGTTTCGTCCGCAGCATAGTGGCGAATTCCCCGATCATGTCGGGGTGATGCTGGGGTTCTACGCCTATCTGCTTGCCAAGGAAAACGACAGTCTGGCCGCCGGCCGGTTTGACGAGGCCAATATCTGGAAGAACCGGCGCGAGCAGTTTTTGCTCGACGAGATGGGCACCTGGGTTCCGGGATGGTGCCGACGGGCGAAAAACTTCGCCATGCACGAATTTTACGACCAGATTCTGGCACTGACCGAAGCCGTAGTCTGGGACGAGGTCGAAGGCATCGCGAACCGGCAGCAGTTGCGGGAAC
>WFTU01000381.1 GCA_015485375.1 Paracoccaceae bacterium
ATACAGATATTTACAAAGCTCGGCTTCTTAACCTTTCGGCAACACCTTTCCACTAAACCGGTTTAATAGAAACCCAGCCGGTTCGAAAAAACGAAAGGACACAGCCATGAAACCAACCAGAGAACAGGACCGCGCCGCCGCATTTTTCCGCGCCCTCGGCCATCGCCGCCGCCAGATGATTTGCGCCGTCCTGCTGCAATACGGCCCCGACAGCATCCCCTTCGCGGCCTTGCAGCACAAAACCGGCCTCGCCGCATCCACCCTCGGGCATCATCTGCATTTCATGGATCGCGGAGGTCTGCTGCGCCGCCACCAGAAGGGCCGCGAGACATGGATTTCCCTCGACTCCGCCCGCCTCAAATCCCTGACGCAGGCGTTTTCACAACGTGTCGGGCGCGCTATTGCCGCCTGATATTGCGTAATGCCTCGCGCGCCGCAAACGGTTTCATCCGCTCACCATACTCGGCCACAAACGCCTCGACCCGAGCCGGATCGTGCTTGGACAGGCTTCGCAGCCACCAGCCGACGGATTTCTGGATGAACCAGTTGTGGTCCCCGACATATCCAGCAGCCCAACCCAGAATCCGTTCGCGCCGCGCCAGAACCTCGGGCGAGGGATGCGGTTGCTTGCTCCACGGCAGGGTCATCACCAGCGCCGCCCGCCGGACCCACATATTTTCGTCCCGAGTCCAGCCCTCGATCTGGTCGAGCCGCGCAGGCTCCGCCACCAGCCGCCGCGACCCTGCCGAGCACGCATGATCCGCAATCGCCCAGGCATCGAACATCGGCACCCAGCGGCAAATCTCCTGCCAGACCGCATCATCCGGTTTCATCCGCGCCTGCGTCAGCAGCTTGGCCGCCGCCACACGCCCTTCGTGAATGTCGCTGTCCCACAGCTCCGCCGCCAGCGCGACTCGCCCGTCGATATCCCGTTCCGCCCGCCATTCCTTGCAAAGCGCATCAATTCGCGGCACAGAAACCCCGAGATATTCCCGTTTTGCCTTGTGATACCGCGCCATCTCCGCCGCTTTGTCCGCATCCCCAAGCGCCTTCAACGCCGCCAGCGGGGTCACTTCTTCGCCGCCCGCAACCGCTCGATAAACCGTTTCCCGAGGCCCTTTTTCGTCACCTGCCGCACCCGCGCAAAGACCATATCCCCCGCCGGCACGTCATCGGTCACAACCGCCCCCGTGGTCACAAACGCCTCGTCTCCGAGCGTCACCGGCGCCACCAGTGCCGAATTCGAGCCGACAAATACATGTTTTCCGACCTCGGTATGGTGCTTGTTCACCCCGTCATAATTGCAAAAAATCGTGCCCGCGCCGATGTTGCTGCCCTCGCCGACATGCGCATCGCCCACATAGCTCAGGTGGTTCACCTTCGCCCCCTGATCGACAATCGCGTTCTTGATCTCGACAAAGTTCCCGACCTTCACGTCCCCGCCAAGCTCGGTCCCCGGACGCAGGCGGGCAAATGGCCCGACGATAGCGCCCGAAGAAATATGACAGCCCTCGAAATGGCAGAACACGCGGATATGCACGTTATTCTCCACCGTCACACCGGGCCCGAAAAACACGTTCGGCCCGATAATCGTATCGCGCCCGACCACGGTATCGAAAGCAAAAAACACTGTCTCCGGCGCGGTCATGGTCACGCCGTTTTCCAGCATTGCCGCCCGCGTCGCCTTCTGGAAATTCGCCTCCGCCATCGCCAGATCGGCGCGGGTGTTGACGCCCATGGTTTCGGCCTCGTCACAGGTAATCGCCGTGCATTTCAGCCCCTCGCCATTGGCAATCCCGATAATGTCGGTCAGGTAAACCTCGCCGCTGGCATTGTCATTCCCCACCTGATCGAGTAGCGAGAACAGCAGCGGGGCAGGGGCGCAGATCACGCCGGAATTGCAGAAATCTATGGCGAGCTGCTCCGGCGAGGCATCCTTGGCCTCGACAATCTCTGTCAGAATACCGCTCTCCATCACCAGCCGCCCGTATCCGCCCGGATTGGCCGCCTTGAAACCCAGAACCACGATGTCGTTCCCGTCCGCACGGGCCGCCAGCATCCGTTCCAGCGTTTCCGGCGCAACGAAGGGCGTGTCGCCATAAAGCACAACCGCATCGCCCTCGAACCCGTCCAGCGCCGCCTGTGCCTGCTGCACCGCATGCCCTGTGCCGTTCTGCTCCTTCTGCCAGACAATCTCGCAATCGGGATCGAAGGCTTTCGCAGCCTCCGAAACCTGTTCACCTTCATGGCCGACGACGACCACGGTTTTCGCCACATCCAGCGATTCCGCGCGCCGCATCGTGTGCCACAACAACGGTGCACTCGCCACGCGGTGCAGAACTTTCGGCTTGTCGGACTTCATACGGCTGCCGTGTCCGGCGGCGAGGATGATCAGGGCAATGCTCATGCGGTTCTCCATTTGTATGCGCGCGTTTTAGCAGGCGAGAGAGACAGGCAAAAGCGCTTTTCGGTCAAACGGCTCAAGCGGGGTCTTGAACTGCTCCGCGCGCGCCCATATAACGGCGCCTGAAGCGGGTGTAGCTCAATGGTAGAGCAGCAGCCTTCCAAGCTGAATACGTGGGTTCGATTCCCATCACCCGCTCCAACTATCCCCCCATGTTCTTGCTGATCTCTCCAGCCGCCGCTTTCACCCGTTCGCCCAGCGGATTGGTGGCGTTGACCGGAATGCGGAAACTCGGGCCGGAGATCGAAATCCCTGCCACCGGATCGCCGTTGGCGTCATAAATGACCGAGGCAATGCAGCGCATCCCCTCGGTGCGTTCCTCGTTATCGACGGAAAACCCCTTGCGGCGCACGGTTTCCAGCTCGCGGTACAGGTCTTCCGGATCGGTGATCGTGGTGTCGGTGAACCGTTCCAGCCCCTGTTCGCGCACGATCCGCTCCAC
>WFTU01000382.1 GCA_015485375.1 Paracoccaceae bacterium
AGACGTGGCCGAGTGGTCGAAGGCGCTCCCCTGCTAAGGGAGTAGGCGGGAAACCGTCTCGAGGGTTCGAATCCCTTCGTCTCCGCCACTGCCCTGAGCGGAATGTTTCTCTTCCCCCGCAGGCGCATAATTTTCCCATTGTTTTCAAGGGTTAATCGGGTGGGCTATTCACCTTTGCCCGCGCGAAAAGGCCGAAATCCGTCTCTCAGGGCCGTTTTTCTCTGAACCTCATGACTGTGGAAATTTGGTGAATTTTCCGTAATGCGCTGAAATCACGCCATTATTTTGTAACGCAACCTAAACACTTCGATGGCGGTCGCGCTCTTAAAAAGGAACAGAAATCAAACCTCCCTCGGTTGTCTGGCAATCCCTCGGCTGTTCAGTCCCCGGCCAGCTGAGGGACAGGCAGTTCGTTAAGCTCCAGTCGCGCTTCGGGCCAACTTGGATAGTGTTGCGAAAGTAGGGAAAAAAACCGAGAATTATGGGTGGGCTCCAGAATATGGACCATTTCATGAACGATTACATACTCCAGCAAGTCGCGAGGTTTCTTGACGAGTTCCGTGTTTAGCCTAATCGTTCCTTCCTTGGAATTACAGCTTCCCCACTTGGTTGTCATTCGCTGCAAGAAGTAGCGGCGGACCTCAACGCCAATGCGGCTTTCCCATTTCTTGATAAGGGGCGGAACTGCTCCGTGAAGGAGCTTCAGCCTGCGCCCCGAGCGGATCATGCGCGCCGATGCCGGCATCTTCCAGCTTCGCGCTGTCGGGCAGCCGGTTCTCGGGGTCGATCTTCGCCCAATCGAGGGGCTCCAGCCAGCCGTTGAGCGAGGCGGTGGCATATTCGATCGCGTTCAGTTCGGTGACATCCCAGATCGTGTTGCCGGTCGCCACCATCGCCTTGAGCGCCGAGGCCCGGTCGGTGGTGGCCAGATACTCGACCGCGATGCCGGTGGCCTTGGTGAACGGTTCGGTGAATACCGCTTTCATCAGCTGCGCCACTTGCCCGCCGGAACTGGACAGGACCAGCTTTTCGGCACTTGCGGGCTGGGCGACCAGCCCCGCGGCCAGCGCCGCGCCAAGGATGTTGGCGGTCAGTTTTCTCAGTCTCCCCATCGTTTCCTCCTCCGGGTCGGTTTCAGCAATCGGTCAGGATGACCGCGTCTGCATTGCGAAAGGCCAGCGCCATCTGCGCACCGGGATCAGGCAGGGCGGCGGCGCCGGAGCGGCCCTCGCGCATGGTCAGCGTGTCGCCACCGGGCAGGCGCAGCCGGTGTTCGATGGTGGCGCCAAGAAAGACGCTTTCGACCAGCACGGCAGAAAAGCGGCTCACCTCCGCCTCGCCGGCAAGCGCCTCGCCGCCACCTATTCCAACATCCTCGCCGTTGGGCGTGGGCAAGCTGGCGCTGTCGATGAAGGTCCTGCGCGCCGCCATCATCCGCACCGGGATCGGGGCGCTGATCGTCGGCGCCGGCGAGCTGATCTATCCGCCGCAACCCCGGCGGCAACATCCGCCGGGTCAACCGCTGGACCGGGATCAACCTGCGCAGGGCGCGTGAGGAGGTTTGAATGGGATTTCGGCTTGCGTAAGTATGCGGGCCGGGATGGGTGGCGGGATGGTCAAGATCCCACCACCCGATTGAGCCGCCGGGCAGGAAAACCCGGCAGACAGCAACGTGGCAGCCTTGGACCGCGTCAGCGTGTTCAAACCCGTCACGCCAGTCGGAAACCTCAGAGCAGCGAAAGGCGGAACTGCCCAACTGGCTGCATCATTACAATTGGCACCGCCCACACGCCGGGATACAACGAAAACCACCCATCAGCCGCTCAGGGCTGGATCTGAACAACCTTATGAGACTCCACATCTAGTCGCCGTTTTCTTTGAAAGAAAACGGACCGAAATCTTTCTAAGATTTCGCGCGCTTCAGAAATACTGCCGGAACAGAAGGTAAACCGATTTTTCCGGCATCGCATAGGGCGCCCCGGCTCCGGTCGCGGGCAATCCGCCGAACTCGG
>WFTU01000383.1 GCA_015485375.1 Paracoccaceae bacterium
CCGTAGAAATTTGGCGGATCGGCAAAGAAGATCGCCTGCCGCTTGAATTCTTCCAGCGTGGTGGGCGGGGCAAGATCGGTGCCGAACTGCGCCTTGTAGGCGGCCTTCTTGGCCGCATCCTCGTAGAGCGATTTCTGGTAGTAGAGCACCGACACGTCGAACTGCGCGCGCGGCAGCATCACCAGCCTGCCGCCAAGGGTTGCACCCTCGATGATCGAGGGGACGAATTTCGCGATTTCCTCAGGGGCGACATATTCGGCCAGATCGATATAGAGCGACGGGTATTGCGGCGCGAAAGACGAGTGGTTCGACCCCACGCACCAGTTGGTCGTGCCGGCGGCGATGTCGGACTTGATCTCGCGGTCAAGCTCGAAGTGATTCTTTTTCGAGATGATGTTGACCTTGGCGCCGGTGGCCGCTTCCCAGTCGGCGATGCGCCCGTAAAGAGCTTCGTATTGCTGGCCGCCGATCAGCTTGGCATCAATGGTTATCCCATCGAATTCGCCCGCGATTACAGGCGTGCTCGCCAGCATCGCCAGGCAGGTCGTTGCGCTCAGCAATGACCGGATTGTGGAATTTCTCATCTTGTCCTCCCGTTGGATTGAACTGTGGAACATGTCTGTCAAACTGGTTCATGTTTCATATGTAAACTTGACTTTTATATTTAGTCAAGCAAAACTCGCCCCAAAAGAGAGGCTTCATGTTTTTCGACACCCACCTGCACCTGCTCTATCCCGACCGGCTGAGCTATCCCTGGCTGGCCGACGTGCCGGCCCTGAACAAGCCCAGCACCTTCGACAGCTACCTGCACAAGGCCCGCCGCCTGGGTATCACCGATTGTCTGCATATGGAGGTCGATGTGACCCCGGCGCAGATCAGTCTGGAAACCGAGTTGATCACCGAGTTGATGGCCCTGCCCGAAAGCCCGATGCGTGGCGCAATTTCGGCGTGCCGGCCCGAAAGCCGGGATTTCGCCGCCTTTCTCGATGAGGCCAGGCAAAACCCGGTGATCAGGGGCTTTCGCCGGGTCCTGCACACCAAGCCCGACGAACTGTCGAAATCCAGCACTTTCCGCGACAACATCAAACGGCTGTCAGTCACCGGGCTGACCTTCGATCTGTGTGTGCTTCCGCGTCAGCTGAGCATTGCCGCAGAGTTGGTGGACCATTGCCCGGATGTGCACTTCGTTCTCGATCATTGCGGCATTCCCGACATTGCCGGCGGCGGGCTACGCCCATGGCGCGAGGACATGAGCGAACTTGCAAGACGCCCGAATGTCACCGCCAAGATCTCGGGGATCATTGCCTATGCGGACCCGGAAAACTGGGGCCTCGACGATATCCGCCCCTATTTCGAGCTCACGGCGGAAGCCTTCGGGGGCGACCGGATTATCTGGGGCTCGGACAGCCCGGTCTGCAATCTGGGTGGCGGGCTGGAAACATGGGTGGCGGCGACCCACGCGCTGACTGCGGGCTGGAGCGCCGAGGCGCGGGCGCGCCTTTATGCCGACAACGCGCGCGCGCTCTGGCAGCTTTAGCTTCATGTCGTTTCGATCCCATGTTATTCAACGGCTTTCACCGCAATTGACGGAGCCATCTTGAGCGAGACCAAAGCCCCAGCATCGGAAAAATACAGCGCCCCGGCCCTTTCCAAGGGGCTGGATATCCTCGAACTTCTGGCCACCCGCAAGGATGGCTTGCGCAAATCCGAGATCGCCAGCGCGCTCAACCGTTCCCTGAGCGAGATCTTTCGCATGCTCGCCGTTCTGGTCGATCGTGGCTATGTGCTGTTCGATCCCGCCAGCGAACAATATTCGCTCAGCCTGAAACTGTTCGAGCTGGCGCACCAGCACCCCCCGGTGAAACGGCTGACCACGGTGGCGGCCGAGCCCATGGCGCGTTTGGCCGATCGACTGAACCAATCGGTGCATCTGGCAATCCTGAGCGGCAACGAGGTGCTGGTCATCGCACAGAACGACCCCCCCGGGAACAACATCACCAGCGTCCGCCTCGGCGCCCGCATCCCTGCCACCATTACCGCCTCGGGCGCGGTGCTGGTCTCGCATTTCACCGAGCCAGAAATCGCTCGGTTTTGCGCCGGTCTGACCGATGCCACCCCCGAGCAGATCAAGTCGTTCAGGGAAAATGTCGATCAGATCGTCCAGCACGACGTTTGCGTTTCTCCGTCCATGGTCATCGCCGGCGTGCAGAATATCTCAACCCCGGTAACGGACTATTCCGGTAAAGTTGTTGCCGCCCTGACCGTCCCCTACATTCAGCGTCTGATTTCGACCGGCGACCCGGATGTGGAAGCGGCCATGGACGCCCTTATTGCCACGGGCAGGGAAATCTCGGTCAAATTGGGCGCGAATGCAGCCGATCCCGTTTCATAGAGGCCGCTGGAGCCGACCAGTACCGGTGACCCGCAGCGAAACACTGCCACCTGAGGTCTTTCGCCAAATCACGGTAGCCACGAACGACACCGCCATCAATCAAGCGCCTGAACATGGTTTGGATGGCAGGTGCGGACTAACGGACTTCCGGCCTGACATCCGCCAACGCGCGCTTTGCGCCTTTCTCGGACGCGCACCTAGATCGCTTCGAACTTGGCGTCCGGTCTCCGTTTTCAACACCTTGCCCACGGCCGAACGCGGCAGCGCCTCCCAGAACAGCACGTGCTTGGGGCCTTACACCGGGCCGAGACGCTCACGGCACAGCGCGACGATCTCGGCCTCATTCGCCGCGGCGCCGGGCAGGATAGAGGCCGAATTGCGCAACATCTCCCGGTGTCCGTCAATTCGAGCATCAGCGGCGGCCGCCACGGCTGAATGCGAGCGGTCCGGATTTCAGTCTGGGCGCGGCCAGAAGCATGGCGAACGTCCGAGCCCGGTCGTTTCTCCGGTGTTGCCACCGACATCGAAGTGTTCAGGTTGCGTTACGAAATAATGATTTGATTTCCGTGCGTTGCGAAA
>WFTU01000384.1 GCA_015485375.1 Paracoccaceae bacterium
AAATACACCTTCAACTACGAGGCGCTGAAGGAACTGAACGACGGTGTGCAGATGCGCTCCGACTGGGTTCTGCCGATCTGCAACGGCAACGAGCGGATCAAGAACGACGACGGCCAGAAGGCCCATCCGACGCAAAAGCCCGAGAGCCTGCTGCACCGGATCATTGTCGGCACGACCAAGCCCGACGATGTGATCCTCGACCCGTTCTTCGGTTCCGGCACCACCGGCGCCGTAGCCAAAAAGCTGGGTCGCAATTTCATCGGCATCGAGCGCGAGGAGGCCTACCGCAAGGTTGCCGCCAAACGCATTGAAAACACCCGCCGCTATGACCGTTCCTCGCTGGAAGTCACGCAATCCAAACGGGCCGAGCCGCGCGTGCCCTTCGGCCAGCTGGTCGAACGCGGCATGCTGAACCCGGGCGAGGAGTTGCGCTCGCTCAACGGCCGCCACCGCGCCAAGATCCGCGCCGACGGCACGCTTGTGGCGCATGATGCCCGCGGTTCCATCCATCAGGTCGGCGCCGCGCTCGAAGGCGCGCCAAGCTGCAACGGCTGGACCTTCTGGGGCTTCAAGCGCGACGGCAAGCAACTGCCCATCGACGTGCTGCGCCAGCAGATCCGCGCCGAGATGCGCGAACAGTAAACCGGTTACCGCCAGATGCTCTAGGGGGCATCGCCAAACTCACCCCGCCCTTGTGGCGGGGTTTTTTCTGCCGAACTGGCGGTTTCGTGATTTAACTGTCATGAATTTCGCGCTAGCGTGGCGCAAAATCACAATGGAGAAGCCCCATGTCAGGAAAATTCGAAGCCCGCCTTGCCGAGATCGGCATCACCCTGCCCGAAGCCGCCGCTCCGGCCGCCAATTATGTGCCCTTCGTGCAGGTCGGCGATCTGGTCTATATCTCCGGCCAGATTTCCATGGCCGACGGCCAGATGATCAAGGGCAAGCTCGGCGACGGCATGTCGGTAGAGGACGCCTACGCCGCCGCGCGCACCTGCGGTATCAACCTGATCGCGCAGGTCAAGGCCGCCTGCGGTGGCGATCTCGACCGGCTGGTGCGGGTGGTGAAGCTGAACGGTTTCGTCAACGGAACGCAGGAGTTCGGTGACCATCCGGCAGTCATCAACGGTGCCTCCGACCTGATGGTGGAGGTCTTCGGCGAACAGGGCCGCCACGCGCGCGCCGCGGTCGGATCGTCCTCCCTGCCATTCGGTGTTGCTGTCGAGGTCGAAGGTGTCTTCCAGATTTCCTGACCTTCCGGACGCTTTCCTGCAACGCCCGATCACCCATCGCGGCATGCACAATGAAAGCGCGGGCATCCTCGAAAACTCGCGCCAGTCGTTTCGCGACGCCATTGACCACGGCTTCGGGATCGAGCTGGATTTGCAGCTTTCCAAGGACGGCGAGGCGATGGTCTTTCATGACTACGGCCTCAACCGCCTGACCGAGGGCAAGGGACCGGTGCGCCTGCGCACGGCCGAGGAATTGAAGACCGTGCCGCTCAAATCCGGCGACGAGACCATCCCCGACCTGCCGGAGATCCTCTCGCTCATCGACGGGCGCGTGCCGCTGCTGATCGAGCTGAAGGATCAGGACGGCATTTTCGGCCCTGACGTCGGCCCGCTGGAGGAACGCACAGCCGAATTGCTGCGGGATTACGACGGCGAGGTGGCCGTCATGTCTTTCAATCCCTACGCCGTGATTGCCATGCGCAAATACGCCCCCGAAATCCCGCGCGGCCTGACCACCGATGCCTTCAAGATCACCGGCTGGCCGACCACCCCGCGCCCCCGTGCCCGCGAGCTGCGCCAGATACCGGATTTCGACCGCGCCGGCGCAGGTTTCATCTCGCACTCGCGCAAATATCTGGACACGAAGCCGGTCGCCCGCCTGAAGGGCTACGGCGTGCCGGTCCTCACATGGACCATCCGCAGCCCCGAGGAAGAGGCAAAAGCCAGACAAATTGCTGACAACATCACTTTCGAGGGCTATATACCCGCCTAACCGACGCCAGCAAGGACGCTCCATGACCGAATTCGACAAGGCCGGAACAGGCCGCCTGACCCACGCCCCTGCCGACCATATCCCCGTGGCGAAGCCGAAAGTGGGCGTGCTGCTGGCCAACCTCGGCACACCGGACGGCACCGACTACTGGTCCATGCGCCGCTACCTGAACGAATTCCTTTCCGACAAGCGGGTCATCGATTATCCGGCATGGAAATGGCAACCGATCCTGCAAGGCATCATCCTGACGGTGCGGCCGAACAAATCCGGTGCCGCCTATAAAACCATCTGGAATAACGAACTGGACGAGGGGCCGCTGCTGACCATCACCCGCGCCCAGAGCGAAAAAATCGCGGCGGGGCTGGCGGAAAAATACGGCGATCAGGTCATGGTCGATTTCTGCATGCGCTACGGCAACCCCTCCACCGACGCGGCGATCAAGCGGTTGC
>WFTU01000385.1 GCA_015485375.1 Paracoccaceae bacterium
GAACTCGTCGCCCGCTTCAGCGCCGCGCCCAAACCGATGTATTACCGCGAGGATTTCCTGCGCGAGAAATGGGCGCAATACCTTTCGGAACGCGGTATTGCGGAAGCCGAGGTCGATCCCGACGATTTCATCCTCTGGGGTTACCGCGAGCTGCTGGAACACCGCCTGCCCCGCTACGAGGCCCTCGCCCGCCACGGCATCACCGTGGAGGCCGACGAAGTGCGCCACATCCGCGACGCCGCCGACTTCAACGACCTGATCGCAACCGCTATCGACCGGACCACCTGATGCCCATTCGTATCCCTTCCAACCTGCCCGCCTATGACATCCTCGAAAACGAGGGCGTCAACGTCATGGCCGAGGACGTCGCCAACCGGCAGGAAATCCGCCCGCTGCAAATCGGCCTGCTCAACCTGATGCCGAAGAAAATCCAGACGGAGACCCAGTTCGCCCGCCTGATCGGTGCCTCGCCCATCCAGATCGAACTGACCCTGATCCGCATGACCGAACATGTGTCGAAAAACACCTCGGCCGAGCATATGGAGTCCTTCTATCATGCCTTTCAGGACATCAAGCACCGCAAATTCGACGGATTGATCATCACCGGCGCCCCGATCGAGCATCTGCCCTTCGAGGAGGTCTCCTACTGGGACGAAATGCAGGAGGTCATGGACTGGACCCAGACCAACGTGCTGTCCACCTTCGGCGTCTGCTGGGGCGGCATGGCGATGATCTACCACATGAACGGCGTGCCCAAACACATGATGCCGGAAAAACACTTCGGCTGTTACCGGCATAAAAACCTCGCCCCCGCCTCGCACTACCTGCGCGGCTTCTCGGACGATTTCACCGTGCCGGTTTCCCGCTGGACCGAGGTGCGCGAGGAAGACGTGCGCGACATCGACAATCTCGACATCCTGATGCACTCCGACGAGGTCGGACCCTGCCTGATCGAGGATAAAAAGCACCGCGCGCTCTATATTTTCAACCATCTGGAATACGACTCCGACACCTTGCAGCAGGAATACGAGCGCGACATTGCCAAGGGCATGGATATCGACGTGCCGCGCGACTACTTCCCGAACGACGACCCGACGCAGCCGCCCGAAAACCGCTGGCGGTCCCACGCGCACCTGCTCTACGGCAACTGGATCAACGAGATTTACCAGACCACCAACATCGACCTCGACAAAATTCTGGAGGGCGATTCCAAATGAGCGAAAAACCCTTCAACGGCGCCATCACCGCCTTTTACGAATCCGAGGCCCCGTCCGAAATCCGCCTCGCCATATCCGAAAGCGGCTCCAAGGACATCCTCAACCCCGCCTACCCCTATCGCAAACGCATGAAGCGGCGCGATTACGAGGCACAGATGCAGGCCCTGCAGATCGAGATGGTCAAAATGCAGGCCTGGGCCGCCGAAACCGGCCAGCGCATCGCAATTATCTTCGAGGGCCGCGACGCCGCCGGCAAGGGCGGCACCATCAAGCGGTTTCGCGAAAACCTCAATCCGCGTATCGCCAAGGTCGTGGCGCTGGCCAAACCGACCGAAGAGGAACGCGGTCAATGGTATTTCCAGCGCTACATCCGCCATCTGCCGAACCGCGGCGAAGTCGCCTTCTTCGACCGCTCCTGGTATAACCGCGGCGTCATCGAACCGGTTTTCGGCTTCTGCACCCCCGAGCAAAAAGAACTGTTCTTCGCCCAGACCCCCGATTTCGAGCAAATGCTGCGTGACGACGGCATTATCCTGATAAAACTCTGGCTGACAGTCGGGCGCGCCGAACAGCTCCGCCGTTTCCTCGCCCGCGAGAGCGATCCGCTGAAACAGTGGAAACTGTCGGGTATCGACGTCAAAGGCCTCGGCAAATGGCATGAATATACCGCCGCCATCGGCGAAATGTTCACCCGTACCCACTCCGAATCCTCGCCGTGGAATGTGATCCGCTCCGACGACAAACGCCGCGCCCGCATCAATGCCATGCGTCTGGTGCTGTCGCAGCTCGATTACGACGGCAAGAACCCCAATGCGGTGCAACCACCCGACCCGCTGGTCTGTGGCAATCCGTCCCTGCTCGGCCCCTCGCTTGACTGACCCGCTTGTTTATCGCGCCCCGCCCGCTTAGATTCAGGCCATGAACAACCAACCGCGCGGGCGCAAAGCCTATCATCACGGCAATCTGAAGCAGGCCCTCGTCGAGGCCACCCTTTCCCTGATCCAGGAGAAAGGCCCGACCGGATTCACCCTTGCCGAGGCCGCCCGACAGGCCGGCGTCAGCCCCGCCGCCCCCTATCGCCATTTCAAGGGCCGCGAGGACCTGATCGCCGAGGTCGCGCGCCAAGGCTACATCCTGTTCGCCGAACAGCTCGAGACCGCCTACAACCGCGGCAAGCCCACCCCGCTCACAGCCTTCGAGGCGGTCGGGCGCGCCTATCTCGATTTTGCCCGCACCCGTCCGGGCTATTATATAGCCATGTTCGAGTCCGGCGTCTCCACCGTCGGCAACCCCGATCTCAACATGGTCGAAAACCGCGCTATGGCGGTGCTGACACAGGCGGCGGAAAACCTGTTCGAACACCTGCCGAAATCGCAACGCCCCCCCGCCACCATGGTCAGCCACCACATCTGGGCCATGTCCCACGGCGTCGTGGAACTGTTCGCGCGCGGCGAACCGGGCGGCCGCGCGCCCTTCTCGCCCG
Organism: Paracoccaceae bacterium; assembly: GCA_015485375.1. GTDB lineage: Bacteria > Pseudomonadota > Alphaproteobacteria > Rhodobacterales > Rhodobacteraceae > NORP23. The sequence continues at coordinate 2,701 of WFTU01000385.1, forward strand.
AGGAACTTCTCGAAAGCGGCATCGGCATCTATCTGCGCGGTCTCGGCGTCATTCCCGAATAAATTTCATCCCCGCCCCTTGCGAAACCGTTTTTCCTCCCCATCTATGTTAATGTGAATAACATTTACATTGAAAGGAACCACAATGAACTCTCCCGCACACCTGTTTGAACAAGGTCGGGACTGGCTCGACGGCCACGGAAAAATGGCATGGATCGCCGTAATGATCCTTGGCTTCATCTTCTTCTGGCCTGTTGGCCTCGTAACCCTCTTTTATATGATCGGAACAAATCGCATGGGAAAATGTGGAAAACATCGCGGCTGGGGCCGCCATCACCGTCGCCACGCAGGCAATATGGGCAGCACAGGCAACACCGCCTTTGATGCCTATCGTGAAGAAACCCTGAAACGTCTGGAGGACGAACAGTCCGCTTTCCAGTCCTTCCTCGGCAACCTGCGCGCAGCGAAAGACCGCGCCGAGTTCGACGACTTCATGAACCAGCGCAAGAACGACAACGACACCGGCGACCAGGCCCCTGCCTGATTCCGCCCGCCCCCGCCACTTGCGCGGGGGCCGAACAACACCTATTTCGGGGACATGATGACCTATTCGCAAACAATATATCCCGGCCTGCCTGATCCTGATCTGGACCGGCAATTTTATGAAAGCGTGCCCTCGCGGCGTCTGCTGGCATGGGTGATCGACAGCGTGATCACCTTTATCCTCACGCTGCTTCTGGCGCTGGTTTCCTTCGGTCTGGGCTTTTTCATCTTCCCGATGATGTGGCTGGTGATCGGTTTCTTCTATCGCGTCGCAAGCATCGCCACCGCCTCGGCCACGCCGGGCATGCGCCTTGTGGGGATCGAGTTTCGCGACCGCGAGGGCAATCCCCTCTCGCCCGGCCTCGCGCTGGCCCATACGGCGATCTTTACCTTCGCCAGCGGCATGATGATCCTGCAGCTGATCAGCATCGGCCTGATCCTCGGCACCCGCTACCAGCAGAGCCTGCAGGACATGATCCTCGGCACCACGGCCATCAACCGTCCGGCGTAAAGTGATCGTGTAGTATTTAGGCATTGCAAAAAATGTCCGCGCCTTGCTAGGGTTACAGAAACCCCAGCAAGGCTTTTTCATGCGCCACACCCTGCCAGAAGCGCCCCAGTTCTATGTGACGGCCCCGCAAACCTGCCCGTATCTCGACGGACAGGTAGAGCGCAAGCTGTTCACCGCGCTTTACGGCGACGAGGCCCGCATCCTCAACGACGGCCTGTCGCAACAGGGTTTCCGCCGCTCGCAAAACGTCCTCTACCGGCCAAGCTGCCCGGGCTGCAACGCCTGCATGTCGGCCCGCGTCCGTGTTCGGGACTTCACCCCGACGCGCAGCCAGAAACGCATCCTGAAACGCAACGCCAGGGTCTGGCGCGAGGTCAAAACGCCATGGGCCTCCGAGGAACACTATGATCTGTTCCGCCGCTACCTCGGCAGCCGTCACGCCGACGGCGGCATGGCCGGCATGGATATTTTCGAATTCGCGGCCATGATCGAGGAAACCCCCGTCCTGACCCGCATCGTCGAATACTATGAAAAGGACGAGGACGGCACCGACACGCTAATCGCCGCCTGCCTGACCGACGTGCTGGCCGACGGCCTGTCGCTGGTCTACTCCTTCTTCGACCCCGCACTGGATGCGCGCAGCCTCGGCACCTTCATCATCCTCGACCATATCGAGATGGCACGCGAGGCCGACCTGCCCTATGTCTACCTCGGCTTCTGGGTGCCGGGCAGCCGCAAGATGTCCTACAAGGCCAAATTCCGCCCGCTGGAGATCTTCCGTGGCGGCCACTGGCAGGAACTGGAAAACCCGCAATCCTATGAGCGCCCCGACCATCCGCTCTCCAGCGATCCGGTGTCGGAACAGGTCGCGGCCATCCACCTGCCGGACATGGAACAGAAATAAAAAACGCCCCGAAATCCCCGGGGCGTTTTTTTATTTTCAGATTTTGTGGAACCTGCCTAATTCGACAGCAGGTTCGGAATAATCGTCACCACGCTCGGGAACAGCCAGAGCAGCGTCAGACCCACCACCTGGATCAGCACAAACGGCACCACCCCGCGATAGATATGTCCTGTGGTCACGCTCGCCGGCGCCACCCCGCGCAGATAGAACAGCGCAAAGCCGAACGGCGGCGTCAGGAAACTGGTTTGCAGGTTAACCGCAATCATGATGGTCACCCACTTCGGATCCATTGTCCCGCCATAAATCACCGGCCCGACAATCGGGATAACGATGTAGATGATCTCCAGAAAATCGAGCACGAACCCGAGGAAGAACAGCACCATCATCACGATCAGGAACACCACCCATTCCTTGTCGAAACTACGCAGGAACGACTGGATATAATCCTCTCCGCCAAAGGAAATAATCACAAGGTTCAGCATCTGCGACCCGATCAGGATGGCAAACACCATCGAGGTCACCTTGGCGGTTTCCCGCACCACCGGCGACAGCACCGAGGTTTTCCACAACACCCAGACCGCATATAGCAGCCCGCCGATGGCCACGTGATAGAACACCAGCGCCGCGATAATGGCGATCCAGTTCTCGAAGCTCACAGTCTCGATCGAGGCGCGCAAATCGAAGTTCACCCCGACCAGCAGCAGCAGGACCATAGAGAAACTGGAAATCAGGATAATTTTCCCGTTCCCGTCCCGATCCTGCAACTTGCGGAATGCGGCGAGCATAATCGCCCCGCCCGCCCCGAGCGCCGCAGCCGGCGTCGGGTTGGTGACCCCGCCAAGGATCGAGCCGAGCACAGCCACAATCAGCACCAGCGGCGGGAAGACCACGCGCAACATCTCGTTTTTCGACAGGCGCCCTGCCGCTGCCTTGAGCCCGTAGAAAATAATCGCGAACGGAATTGCCTGCGCAAGGAACATCATCCCCGGCGATGACAGCGGCGACAAGAACAAGGCATCCACCAGCGCCGAAAGCAATACCCCCCCCGCTCCTATGAGCAGCGGCGTCTTGTCCTCGCGCGGGGCAACACCGAAGGCCATCGCCAGCATCAGCGCAAAGAACGTCAGCATGGCCAGAAGACCGGAGCCGATCGGGGCGGCATCTGCCACCATTTCGGCACGCACGCGGTCGATTTCTTCCGGCGAACGGGTGCGCTCTTCCTGCGTCATACCGCCGCCGGAGGCGTCGATCTCGGCCTGGACGGCCACAGCCGCATCCCATTTTTCCTGCCCGTGCAGTTCAATCATGGAGGCTTTGCACTGCTCGCTGACGTTGGTGCGCAACCCGGCCTGCTGCCCCTGCTCGGCAACCGAGGATACGGCAACCGACTGGCTACCCGCGACATTGAAGGACGTCATGGCAACCGCAAACAGGATGATACCGACCGGCACGCCGAGGAACCACATCAGGTTGTGCGCCCGCCCGTTGCCGACCGCCCGCTCGCCGGTCACTGTAATCGGTGGAGCCTTGTGCGGGAAAATCAGCGCGAAAACAAAAGCATAGACGCCATATAGCGTCGCCAGCAAAATCCCCGGCAGAAGAGCCGCCTTGAACAGCGTGCCGACCGACAGAACGGCGGCCTCCCCCAGATAGGTCAGCGCATCCGAACACCCGGCTGCCGCCGCGCGCTGTTCCTGCGCCGTGGCATAAAGATCACCGGCCAGCGTGCCGAGCAGAACAATCACGATCGAGGGCGGAATGATCTGCCCCAACGTGCCGGAAGCCGCAATGACCCCGGTCGCCAGTTCCGGCGAATAGTTATTGCGCAACATGGTCGGTAGCGACAGCAATCCCATGGTCACCACGGTCGCGCCAACAATACCGGTCGAGGCGGCAAGGAATGCACCCACAATCACAACCGAAACCGCCAGCCCGCCGGGAAGCGGGCCGAACACCCGCGCCATGGTGGTCAACAGGTCCTCGGCAATCTTGGAACGCTCCAGCGTGATACCCATCAGCACGAACATCGCCACGGCCAGCAGCGTCTCGATCGACGGGCCCGCCATAACGCGTTCATTCATGCGGTTAACCATGAACGACAGGTTGCGGTTCATCGCTGTTTCCCAGCCGCCGGTAAACAGCGGCTCGGTTCCCACAGGCAAATCGGGATATCGGAACCTCGAAATATCGTGGGCCGCAATTCCCTGTTGTACCAGTGCATTATAAGCATCGCTGGAGGTGTCGATCACCTCCTTGACCAGTATTCCCGAGGAGTCCAGCATCGCCAGAATACCAAAGGCGATAATGGCCGAGCCACCGATGGAAAACGCCACCGGAAACCCTGACATGATACCCGCAAACAGGCAGGCAAAGATGATGATCAGGCTGATTTCTACGCCGTCGAGACCAAATAGCATTTCGGTAATCCCCTACCCGTCCTAATGAATCGCGGCGACCGTTTCGGCCAGCTCGTCTTCCAGTTTGTCTTTGTCGAGGAATTTCCCCTCGCTCTCCGGTCCCTCGATGTATTCCAGCAACGAGCGATAGAAAAAAGCGATCCCCTGCAGGAACATCATGCCCGCAAACGCCACCAGCAATATCTTGAACAGGAAATAGCCGTCGAAACCGTTCGGCGAAAATCCGATGGTCTCCACATTCCATTTCAACAGTTTCGACTTGCGCATCAGCAGCTCGAACTTGTCGGTCGCGGATATTTTCGGCGTCACCAGATGGCGCCACATGAAGAACCAGCCGAACATCCAGATCATGGTCATCACCGGAATGATGAAAAACAGCGAGCCGAACATGTCGATCATCTTCTTGGTGCGATAGCGCACGCGCGCATAGACCAGATCGACGCGCACATGGCCGCCCTGCACGAAAGTGTAGCTGGCACACAGCGCCACAATCATGGCGTTATAGAGCTTCAGCTCCTCGGCAAACCAGCTCAGGTCCTTGGTAAAGATATAACCGAAAGGCCCCATGGAAATTTCCGACACGCGGAAAATCCTTTGCAGAAACACAATGATGATCTGCTGCAGCACCATAAACAGGCCGGCATAGGCGAAAAACCTGCCGACCGAATTGGCGAAGCCTTCCAGCACCCGCACAATTCCCCACAGGATACCGCGCCGGAACAGGCCTATGATGGTGACAATGATGAATATATCGAAAATGACAAAAAACAATTCCTGCGAAGCGCCATAGAAAATAAACCGCACCATCGCCTGCTTGTCAGACCAGTCCAGCCAGGCCGAAGGATTACTTAGTGCGTTGAATACATTGACAAATGCCATTCCGACATTGGTAAAAAACCAGACCAGACCATCCAGCATCGCTCAACTCTCCAGAAAAGGGGCTTCAACAGAAAAACAACCCGCCCCCGTGAAGGGGCGGATTGTCCTTGTCGTTAAGGGGCTTAGCCCATTACGCGTGTGCGCTGTGCAACATAGGCACCCGACGATGTCTGGATCCACGCAGCGGATTCTTTCATCGAGGCCATGTAGTCGTTGTAGACGCGTGCATAGAGCTCGTCATCCAGGTTCGCACCCATGACTTCCCTGGCACCTTCACCGAAGGCATCCCATACGGAATCCGGGAATTCCAGCACGTTCACGCCCGAGGACTGCAGACGCGACAGGGCCGCACCGTTGTTGCTCAGGAACATCGCAAGGTTGTCGGAGTGTGCCGCTTTTGCGGTTTCCTCGATGATCGCCTGATGCGCTGCGGACAGGCTGTCGAACACTTCGCGGTTGGTTGCGAGTGTCAGGGCAGCGCCCGGCTCGTGCATACCGGCGGTGTAGTAGGTCTTGGTGATTTCCTGGAAACCGGCTTTTTCATCCGCCCAGGGGCCGATCCACTCGGTGCCGTCCAGCGCACCGGAGGACAGGGCCTGATACACTTCGGAGCCCGGAATGTTCTGCACGGACGCACCCAGCGTGCCCAGAACTTTACCGCCGAGGCCCGGCATACGGAATTTCAGACCGTTGAAGTCTTCGGGACCGTTGATTTCCTTGCGGAACCAGCCACCGGCCTGCGGACCCGTGTTACCGGCAATGAAGGATTTCAGGTTGAAGATCTCGCCAAGCTCGTTGTGGAACTCGCCACCTTTACCGTAGTAGTACCAGTTCATCAGTTCCTGCGCGGTCATCCCGAAAGGAACGGACGTAAAGAACGCAAGCGCCGGATGCTGGCTGATATAGTAGTAGTCGGCGGAGTGGTACATATCGGCCTGACCGGAAGCAACCGCGTCAAACACCTCGAATGCACCGACCAGCTCGCCGGCGGCCTTGATAACCACTTCGAGATTGCCATCGGACATGGCGGTGATGCGGTCTGCACAATACTGTGCGCCGTCGAAAACACCGGCAAGGCCGCGGCCCCACGATGTAACCATGGTCAGCGTGCGCTTACCCTGTGCATATGCCGGAGCAGCAAGGGTTGCACTGGCAGCGACCGCGGCCCCACCAAGTGCGGAATTTTTCAGAAAAGAACGACGATCCATTAATAACCTCCCAGTTTACGCTTTGCCAATTGGCAAAGCGGATCGATTAACGCCGATCAAACTATCGGGTGATACGGGATTTGCAACGGCTATTTTTAAACATCCGGTCCATTTTTCGGGCCGGATTGTATCGCTACTATCCTGCACCCTCTCCTCGCGTCAGGATTTCCATATTCACTTTTAGGATTACTCCGCAATATCGTCGGTTTCCGTAATTTTATTCCGAAGTAGGGTGTATTTCTGTAACTTTATTGAAAATAACCTGTTGACCCGCCTCGCTACGCTAATTAGAAAAACCTCTATGAATACGAACGGAAAAAATATTGTGATCGTGCTAGACGCCGCGCGTTGACTGCTCTGGGGGAAACCCTGACAGCCGATGCGCAACCCCCATTCAATCGGGGGTTTTTTTATGGATATCACAAGTTACAATAAGTGGAACGGGGCTCGCCCCTCAATACGGAGAAGTAAAATGTCGCGTCAAATGACCGGTGCCCAGATAGTTGTCCAAGCCCTGAAGGATCAAGGCGTGGACACCGTGTTCGGATATCCCGGAGGTGCCGTGCTACCGATTTATGACGAGATTTTCCAGCAGAACGACATCCGCCACATCCTCGTGCGCCACGAACAGGGCGCGACCCACGCTGCCGAAGGCTATGCCCGCTCCACCGGCAAACCCGGCGTGGTTCTGGTCACCTCCGGCCCCGGCGCCACCAACGCGGTGACCGGCATGACCGACGCGCTGCTGGACTCGATCCCGATGATCGTCCTTACCGGACAGGTCCCCACCTTCATGATCGGCAACGACGCGTTTCAGGAGGCCGACACCATCGGCATCACCCGCCCCTGCACCAAGCACAACTGGCTGGTAAAGGACACCGACGCGCTCGGCGATATCATGCACCAGGCTTTCCATGTCGCCACCTCCGGCCGTCCCGGTCCGGTGCTGATCGACATCCCGAAAGACGTGCAGTTCGCCACCGGCAAATACACCCCGAAACAGAAAGCCAAGACCGGCCACTACCAGCCGCAGGTCAAAGGCGATATCGAGGCAATCACCCGCGCCGTCGAGATGCTGGAAAAGGCCAAGCGCCCGATCATCTATTCCGGCGGCGGCGTCATCAACTCCGGCCGCGGCGCCAGCCAGCTGCTTCGCGAACTGTCGGATGCCACCGGCATACCGATCACCTCGACCCTGATGGGGCTGGGCGCCTACCCTGCCTCGGGCAAGAACTGGCTCGGCATGCTCGGGATGCACGGCACCTATGAATCCAACATGGCCATGCACGATTGCGACTATATGCTCTGCATCGGCGCGCGCTTCGACGACCGCATCACCGGCCGCACGGACGCCTTCAGCCCGAACAGCTACAAGGTCCATATCGACATCGACCCGTCGTCCATCAACAAGATCATCCACGTCGACACCCCGATCATCGGCGACGTCGGCCATATCCTCGAGGATCTGCTCAAGGTCTGGAAGTCGCGCGGCCGCAAGACCAAATCCGAAGCCATCGCCAAATGGTGGAAACAGATCGACGAGTGGCGCGCCGTGGACTGCCTGTCCTATCGCAACTCCGACAAGATCATCAAACCGCAATACGCGCTGGAACGCCTCGAAGCCCTGACCAAGGGGCAGGACCGCTACATCACCACCGAGGTCGGCCAGCACCAGATGTGGGCCGCGCAATACCTCGGCTTCGAGGAACCGCACCGCCTGATGACCTCCGGCGGCCTCGGCACCATGGGCTACGGCACCCCCGCCTCCATGGGCGTGCAGATCGCCCACCCCGACGCGCTGGTCATCAACATCGCGGGCGAGGCCTCGTGGCTGATGAACATGCAGGAAATGGGCACCGCCGCGCAATACAACCTCAATACCAAGCAGTTCATCCTCAACAACGAACGCCTCGGCATGGTGCGCCAGTGGCAGGAACTTCTGCACGGCTCGCGCTACTCGCACAGCTGGTCCGAGGCCCTGCCCGATTTCGTCAAACTGGCCGAAGCCTTCGGCGCCAAGGGCATCCGCTGCGAGGATCCCGCCGATCTCGACGACGCGATCATGGAAATGCTGAACCACGACGGTCCGGTGATCTTCGACTGTCTGGTGGAAAAACACGAAAACTGTTTCCCGATGATCCCGAGCGGCAAGGCCCATAACGACATGCTGCTTGGCGAGGCCTCGACCGAGGGCGCGATCACCGGAGGCGGCGGAGCGCTGGTTTAACCATGACCTCCAACCCACCGAAACCGCTGGTATATTTCAGCTACGGTCTGACCAAGAGTGCCAGCACGCTGGCCTATCGTCTGGCGTGGCTGTCGCTGGAGGACGCGGGCTTCACCCAGCCCCGCGTCCCCCCGCCGGTGGTGGAGGAAATCCACTCCGTCAACTTCGTCACCCATGTCAGCGAGTCGATGATGGCCGAGCTTACCCGTATCGCCCGCGCACAGGGCTATCCGCTGGTGGTCAAAACCCACGTCCTGCCCTCGCCCGCAGTCATCGAGGCGGTGAACTCCGGTCAGGCCAAAGGCTCCATCACCTTCCGCGACCCGCGCGACATGGCGCTTTCCATGCTCGACCACGGCGCCAAGGCGCGGCGCAAGGGCGACTTCGCCTTTCGCGAATACGAAAAACTCCCCGACACGCTCGACGCCATCCGCCTGCAGGTGGACGCGCTCACGCAATGGATGCGCCTGCCCGACATGCTGCCGCTCACCTATGACCAGGTGGCATTCGACACGAAAAATACAGTTAAAAAACTCCAGCAACACCTTGGAATCACCGGAAACCCCGCAAAAATCGCCCGCATGGTTTCCGACAAACGCTACATCCAGTTCAACAAGGGGATCCGCGATCGCCACAAGCGCGAGATGTCAGCCGATGACAGCGCCGCCTTCGCCCGCGAATTCGCCCCCCTCATCGAAACCCTTGCCCGAGTGCAAACCACCCCCTTCGATGGCCGTCCCGTCCTCGACGCCACGGCCAGCCTGCGCCACTAGAAAGGAAACGACATGTCCCCTCTTGCCCTGAAAAAAGGCGCCTCCCGCAAAAGCGCCTATGACCTGAAAAACCCGCTTAGCGAGACGATCGAGACCCACACCCTGACCGTCATCGTCGATAACGAGGCCGGCGTGCTGGCCCGTGTCATCGGCCTGTTTTCCGGTCGCGGCTACAACATCGACAGCCTGACCGTGGCCGAAACCGACCACGAGGGCCACATCTCGCGCATCAACATCGTCACCACCGGCACCCCGGCGGTGATCGAGCAGATCAAGGCCCAACTCGGCCGCATGGTCCCCATCTATTCCGTCCACGACCTCACGGTCGAGGGCGCGGCCGTGGAGCGCGAACTGGCCATGATGAAGGTCGTAGGCTCGGGCGAGAAACGCGTGGAAGCCATGCGCCTCGCCGACATCTTCCGCGCCAATGTCGTCGATGCCACGCTCGAAAGCTTCATCTTCGAACTCACCGGCACACCGGAAAAAATCGACGCTTTCATCGACCTGATGCGCCCGCTCGGCCTCGCCGATATCGCCCGCACCGGCGTCGCCGCCATGTCGCGCGGAAAATAAACAAAAAAGGGGGGATGGTAAAAACCACCCCCCAGTCTTGCAATTCAGGCACATCGTTAACTGCTCGGTTTGTTGCCTGCAGCCTGAACGCCGGAGGTCCGCCCAGCAGATCGGCGAAACCTCCCCTGTCTGTAATCAGCTACACCCCGAGGTCGCCCCGCAGGTGTTACACTTCATACAGGTTCCGTTACGCACCAGCGTATAGTTTCCGCATTCACCACAGGCATCGCCCTCGTAGCCCTGCATCTTCGCCTTGGTGCGTTCATCCATAACCATGCTTGTCGCCACGGTTTCGCTTACCGTGGTCTGCACGCTGACATCCGCCGCTTCATGGTGCGCGCCGTCCGTATGCAGCAGTTCCTCGGGCACCCGCTTGCGCAGATAGCCGGTCGAGGAAATCTGCCGGATCATCTCGATGGAGCTTTGCGCCACATCGCTTTCGACATTCTCGACGTTGGAAACCCCTTCATCATGCCCGCGTCCCAGATCATCAAAAGACGAGCCGCTCGGCTTCACATGCGCAAGGTCCGTGCGGTCCAGATAGGACACCGCCAGCTCGCGGAAGATATAATCCAGAATCGAGGTCGCGGATTTGATGCTGTCGTTCCCCTGCACCATCCCCGCCGGATCGAAGCGGGTAAAGGTAAAGGCATCGACAAATTCCTCCAGCGGCACGCCGTATTGCAGGCCGACCGACACCGCGATGGCGAAATTGTTCATCATGGCGCGGAAACCCGCCCCTTCCTTGTGCATGTCGATGAAAATCTCGCCGAGGTTCCCGTCCTCGTATTCGCCGGTGCGCAGGTAGACCTTATGCCCGCCCACGACCGCCTTCTGGGTATAGCCCTTGCGACGGTGCGGCAGCTTCTCGCGCCCGCGCGCCACTTCGCGCACCACGATCTTCTCGACGATTTTCTCCGCCAGCATCCCCGCGCGCTCGGCAGCGGGTGCCTCGGCCAGTTCCTCCTCGAAATCCTCGTCATCGATCAGCGCCGAAGACAGCGGCTGCGACAGCTTGGACCCGTCGCGATAAAGCGCATTCGCCTTCACCCCCAGCGACCAGCTGAGTTCATAGGCTTCCTTGCACTCCTCGATCGTCGCATCGTCCGGCATGTTGATGGTTTTCGAAATCGCACCGGAAATAAAGCTCTGCGCCGCCGCCATCATGGTGATATGGCTGGCCACGCTCAGATACCGCGTGCCGATCCGCCCGCAGATATTGGCGCAATCGAACACCTTGTAATGCTCTTCCTTCAGGAAC
>WFTU01000386.1 GCA_015485375.1 Paracoccaceae bacterium
ATAGTCGAGCGCACGGCGCGCCAGATAGGCGTCCACCAGCGGCTGGTCGACCTGACGCGGGTTTTTCATCGCCTCCAGAATCGCGGATTTGGTGATGGCGTTGAAAACCACCCGCTCGACCTGTGTGGATTTCTTGATCGCGCGACGTTTGCGCAGCACCTCTTCGAGATGCCAGCTGATCGCCTCGCCCTCGCGGTCGGGGTCGGTTGCGAGGATCAGTTTGTTTTCGGGGTCGTCCTTCATCGCGTCTACAATGGCGCGGATGTGTTTTTGCGAGGTCGTCGGCACGTCCCACTTCATCTCGAAATCATGCTCGGGATCGACAGAGCCGTTCTTGGCCGGAAGGTCCCGCACATGGCCGTAAGAGGCCAGAACGGTGTAGTCATCCCCCAGATATTTGTTGATGGTTTTCGCCTTTGCGGGGGATTCGACTACTACTACGGCCATCAATTTTCTCCAGATTCACGGGGAGTCGCGTGGTGCGGGAACATGGTGCGGGGGGCGGGGTCTTGTCAATGGGGTATGTTTTTCACGAAAAAATGGTGTGATTTCGGGGTCTCCGGCCTATTTCACACATAAATACGGTAAAAAGACTTGCTTTGAATTCCCCAAATACCCTATCTTTTACGCCAACAGCGAAAATATCGGATAACAAACGGGAGAAAGACGCATGGCGAGTATTGTAATTCTTGGCGCGGGTATCGGCGGATTGCCGATGGCCTATGACATGAAACAGGAGAAACGGCCGGAGGACACGATCACAGTGATCTCCAACAAACCCTATTTCCAGTTTACCCCCTCCAACCCCTGGGCCGCCGTCGGCTGGCGTAACCGCGAGGAGATCACGATCGATCTGGCGCCGGTTCTGAAAAAACAGGGTATCGAGTTCATTGCCGATGGCGCCGCCAAACTGGTGCCGGAGGAGAACAAGGTCATTCTGGAAAGCGGCCGCGAGGTTTCCTACGACTATCTGGTGATCGCCACCGGACCGGAGCTGGCCTTTGACGAGATCGAGGGGCTGGGGCCGGAGGGCGGCTTCACGCAGTCGGTCTGCTCCATCGATCACGCCATGGACGCGCAGGGCGGCTGGGAAGACTTCTGCAAGACTCCGGGTCCGATTGTGGTCGGCGCGGTTCAGGGGGCGTCCTGCTATGGTCCGGCCTATGAATTCGCCATGATCATGGACACCGAACTGAAGAAACGCAAAATCCGCGACAAGGTGCCGATGACCTTCGTGACGGCCGAGCCCTATGTCGGGCATCTGGGCCTTGGCGGGGTTGGTGATACCAAGGGGTTGCTGGAATCCGAGATGCGCGACCGCGACATCAAGTGGATCACCAACGCCAAGGTCAACAAGATCGAAGACGGCAAGATGTATGTCAGCGAGCTGAACAAGGACGGTTCGGTCAGCGAGGAGCATGAACTGGACTTCGGTTACTCCATGATGCTGCCGGCCTTCCGCGGTATTCCGGCGGTGCGGGACATCGAGGGGCTGGTCAATCCGCGCGGCTTCATCATCGTGGACGAGCACCAGCGCAACCCGACGTTCAAGAACATCTACTCGGTCGGCGTCTGCATCGCCATTGCACCGCTGGAGGCGACTCCGGTGCCGGTGGGCGTGCCGAAAACCGGCTATATGATCGAGTCCATGGTAGCGGCCACTGCCGGTAACATCGCGCAGGAACTGCGTGGCGAGGAGCCGACGCACGAGGGGACGTGGAATGCCTTCTGTCTGGCCGATTTCGGCAACAGCGGTGTGGCTTTCCTCGCCCAGCCGCAGAACCCGCCGCGCAACATGAACTGGGCGGCACAGGGCAAATGGGTGCACTGGGCGAAAATCGGTTTCGAGAAATACTTCATGCGGAAAATCCGCAAGGGCCAGTCGGAGCCGTATTTCGAGAAGGCGGTTATGTCGATGTTGAAAGTGACACGGCTGAAAAACAAGTAATCACGAAAAAGGGGCGCGAGAAATTCGCGCCCTTTTTGTTTGTTCCGGTCCTAGGGCAGAAGCATATGCCGCGCCCGCGCGCCGCGCTCGATGGCGGCGCCGTGCAGGCGGTCGATGTTCAGCTCGTAGCGGATCTCGGCCATGAATTCGAGTTCGCCCTGACGCAGACGACCGTCCGCGGCGGCTACGTCGCAAGCCATGGCGTAGGCGGTCTCGTACAGTTCCTCGGGCAGGGCCTCGCGCACGATGCCGAACAGGGCGTCGAGACCGTCCTCGACCTCGAACAGATCGAACACCACCTGTGCCACCCGCTTGACCCGCGTATCGTCGTAATCGGCGAAGATCGGCATGCTGTCGACGATGCGGGTGATCGAGAGCAGCTCGGAATTGGTGATATTCTCGTCCGAGGCGGACTCGGCGATCATCACCGCCACGAGCGCGTCTTGCGGGGAAAAGGACGGGGGAACGGAATCGGGCATCGGTTTACCTTTGCTAAGGGGGTTCCCCGTTAGATTATTGACGCGGAGGGCGCTGCACAATAGGAAGCGCAGGTATTTTATCCAAAAGGTGGAACCATGTCCGAACTTCGCGAAGCCGCAATGACCTCCAAAGCCTGGCCGTTTGAAGAAGCGCGCAAGCTGGTGAAGCGGTTCCGGAAGGCGCCGCCTGAGAAAGGCTATGTGCTGTTCGAGACCGGCTATGGCCCCTCGGGCCTGCCGCATATCGGCACCTTTGGCGAGGTGGCACGCACCACGATGGTGCGACGTGCGTTTGAAGCCCTGAGCGACATTCCGACGAAGCTGATCTGTTTTTCCGATGATATGGACGGACTGCGCAAGGTGCCGGGCAATGTGCCAAATCAGGAAGAACTGGCGCTTGATCTGAACCTGCCGCTGACCGTGGTGCGGGATCCTTTCGGGTGCCACGACAGTTTCGGTGCGCATAACAACGCCAAATTGCAGGAGTTTCTGGACGATTTCGGGTTTGAATACGAATTTGCCTCCTCGACCGAATATTACAAATCGGGGCGTTTTGACGAGATGCTGCTGACGGCGCTGGAGCGGTTTGACGATATTCTGGCAATCATGCTGCCGACGCTGGGCGAGGAACGCCGCGCGACCTATTCACCCTTCCTGCCGGTCAGTCCGAAAACCGGCCATGTGTTGCAGGTGCCGACGCTGGAGCGGAATGTG
>WFTU01000387.1 GCA_015485375.1 Paracoccaceae bacterium
GAAAGCCGAGCTGTCGCGCGGCGAGCACAAGAGCCTGCAAACCGACCGCGTCGTCCTCGCCCCCGGCCCCGCCGAGGAAGTCGAGATCGTCCGCGATATCTATCGCCAGTTCATCGAGGGTGGAAAACCCGAAAGCCGGATCGCCGCCGATCTCAATGCCCGCGGCATCAAGACCGACCTTGGCCGCGACTGGACCCGCGAGGTGGTGCACCAGATCCTCGCCAACGAGAAATACATCGGCAACAACATCTACAACCGCAAATCCTACAAGCTGAAAAAGAAACGCGTGGTCAATGCGCCGGACATGTGGATCAGGGCCGACGGCGTGTTCGAGGCCATTGTGGACCCGCAGGTGTTCTACACGGCGCAGGGGATCATCCGCGAGCGTAACCGCCGTTATACCGACGCGGACATGCTGGAGCGCTTGCGCGGCCTGTTCCAGCGTCACGGCTATCTGTCGGGGCTGGTGATCGACGAGGCCGACAGCATGCCCCCGAGCGGTGCCTATCAGCGCCGGTTCGGCAGCCTGGTGCGGGCCTATCAGCTGGTCGGTTTCACGCCGGACCGGGACTTTCGCTATATCGAGGTCAATCGGGCGCTGCGCATGTTGCACAAGGATGTGGTCGCAAGCGCCGTTGCCGAAATTGCCAACATGGGCGGTGCCGTCGACCGCGACCCGGCCACCGATCTTCTGCGGATAAATGACGAGTTCACGGCATCTGTCGTCATCGCCCGTTGCGCGCATACCAAGGCTGGATCCCTGAGGTGGAACATCCGTTTCGATACGGGGCTCGCGCCCGACATCGCCATCGCGGTCCGGATGGACAAGGCGAACAGCGCGCCGCGCGATTATTACCTGCTGCCGCTTATCGCGATGACGAAAACCCGGGTGAGGCTGGCCGAAGACAATGGGCTGATGCTCGATGCCTACCGGTTCGACACGCTGGAGAAGTTCTTCTCGCTGGCCGCGCGCTCCAAACTATCGGAGATGGTCCCATGACGAAACCGGATGAAACATTGGTCGTGGAAATGGTGCCCATCGAGCGCATCAGCGTCCCCAATCCGCGCGTGCGCAGCAAGGTCTCCTTCGATCAGCTGGTGGAGAGTATTTCCAGGGTCGGGCTAAAAAAGCCGATCACGCTTACACGACGGGAGGAGGATGATGGTGGCACAGGGTTCGACCTGGTCTGCGGCCAAGGCCGCCTCGAGGCCCATGCCAAATTAGGACAAAGTGAAATCCCGGCAATCGTTGAGGATGTCAGCGACGAGGACCGGATGCTGCGCAGTGTGGTTGAAAACATCGCCCGACGCCAGCACCGGCCGCTGGAACTGCTGCGCGACATCGGCGAATTGCGCAAACGGGGCTATTCCGACCGCGAGATTGCAACCAAGCCGGCCTCACCCAAACCTACGTGCAATCCATCGGGCGGCTTCTGGCCGAGGGCGAGACCCGTCTGATCGTGGCGGTCGAAACCGGCCGTATTCCCCTGAACGTCGCACTCGAAATCGCTGAGGTCGATCTGGACGGCGCGCAAGAAGCATTGGCGAAGGCCTATGTATCCGGTGCCTTGCGCGGCAAAAAACTGCTGGCGGCAAAGCGGATTGTCGAGCAACGCCAACGGCGGGGCAAATCACAAAGGATGAACCGGGCGCGCGAGCGCGGCAAAAGGCTGTCGTCGGATGCGTTGGTGCGAGCCTACAATCAAGAGGCCGATCGGCAGCGCCTGTTGATCAAACGCGCCGAGATCGCACAGAACCGTCTGTTGTTCATCGTCACGGCCATGCGCTCGCTCTTGGCAGATGCGCACTTCGCAACCCTGCTGCGCGCGGAAAAGCTCGAAACGCTGCCACGCCCGCTTGCCGATCTGATCACAGCGGGGGATACGTGATGGCCAGACACGATAAGGTCACCATGGCTTTCGAGCCGGAAGGCATTCGCATCGCCCTGACCGACATCCTGCCGGTCAAACAACTGGTGGCATCCACCAAAACCGGACGCAAATACAAACAGATCGCCGCCTCCATCCGCGAAATCGGCCTGATCGAACCGTTGGTAGTTACCCGTCAAAAAGGGCACAGAGGTGCCTATCTGCTGCTCGACGGCCATGTCCGCTTGCAGATTCTGAAGGATTTCGGCGCGCAAGACACCATGTGCCTGATCGCAACCGATGACGAAGCCTTCACCTACAACAAGCGCATCAGCCGCCTGGCCACCATTCAGGAGCACAAGATGATCCTGAAAGCGATCGAGTCCGGCGTGCCCGAGGACAGGATCGCCAAGGCGCTCGACATCAATGTGGCCATGATCCGCCGCAAGCGTCGCCTGCTCGACGGCATCTGCCCCGAAGTCGCCGATCTGCTGAAGGACCGTCACTGCCCGATCGACACCTTCCGATCTCTGAAGCAGATGAAACCCATCCGCCAAATGGAAGTGGCGCAGCTAATGGTCACCATGAACAATTATTCCGTTCCCTATTCCAGAGCACTGCTAGCTGCAACGCCAGCCGATCAACTCGTTGATGCGAAGAACCCCAAGATTGCCAAGGGCGTCTCGCCCGAACAGATGGCCCGTATGGAAGCCGAGATGGACAGCCTCCAGCGCGAAATGAAACAGGTCGAGGCATCGTATGGCGAAGATCAGCTGAACCTGGTGATCGCCGGGGCCTACGTTTCGTCACTGCTGCGCAACGA
>WFTU01000388.1 GCA_015485375.1 Paracoccaceae bacterium
ACCCGACGCAGCCGGATTATGTGGGATATAACGCGGCGGTCGGCGGGCTGAACCTCAATTTCAACCGGGTGTATTTCGAATGGAAACGGGGGGCGGAGGGCTATCGCCTGAGCCTTGATGCGCGGGGAGTGTCGAACAAGCCGCTGGTGAACTGGGTAGCCATTCGCGACGAGGAGCGCGGGGCGCCGGTGTTCCGGTATAGCGAGGTGGACGGGCGGGACCGCTGGTCGGTGGCGCGCTCGGCGCTTGGCAAGGAGGGCGGCCGCTGGTTGCCGGTGCGCCAGCCTGCGGATTATGTCGGGGATGTGTTCCGCACTCTGGCGGGGGCGGCCGGTCTGATCCTGCCGGCGCATCGTCGCGGAACTGTTCCTGCGGGGGCGAGCGAGATGGCACGGTTCGAGAGTAACCGGCTGGACGAGGTGGTCCGGTGGTTGCTGAAGTATTCAAACAATATGACGGCGGAGTGTCTGGGATTGACGGCCTCGCAAAAGCTGGGGCAACGGCCGCGGAATTTGCGGGACTCCTCGGGGCTTATGGACCGCTGGGCGGAGGCCAATCTGGGCGGGGTCAACCCGGGGTTCGAGAACCACTCGGGGCTGACGGACCGCGTGAGTCTGTCGCCGCGCGACATGGTGACGATGCTGGCTACGCCGCGGGCGAAGAAGCAGTTGAACGGGGTGTTGAAGGCGCACAAGATACTGGACGACAAGGGCGATTTGATCAACACCGGTGATGTGAAGGTGTTTGCCAAGACCGGGAGCCTGAATTTTACCCACGCGCTGGCGGGTTATATCGAAAAGGGCGGGCAAAAGCATGTCTTCGCGATATTCTCGGCCGATATGGCGCGGCGGGCGGCAATTCCGATGGCCGAACGCGAGCGGCCGCGCGGGGCGCGGACCTGGGCGGGGAAGGCCAAGCGGCAGGAGCAGGCGATTTTACGCAACTGGGTGGCGCGGCTGTAGGGCGACGGTGCCGCCCTCGGAGCGGGTGATTTTCTGCGCGATTTCAAGATCGACAAGGGCGGAGAGGACGGCCTGCGAAGGGAGGCCGGTCTGGCGGATCAGTATGTCCTCGGGGACGGGGCTCGGGCCGAGGAGCGAGAGGACGCGGGTGGCGAGGTCTCCGGCAGGGGTTGGTGCTGGCGTCGGGGGCGGCGCGGGGTGTGCGGGTTCGGCGGGAGCGAGAGCGGCGATGATATCTTTGGCGGAGCGGACGAGCGTGGCGCCGTCACGGATCAGCATGTTGCAACCGGCGGCGCGGGCGTCGAAGGGATTTCCGGGAACGGCCATGACCTCGCGCCCCTGATCCAGGGCGTCGCGGGCGGTGATAAGGCTGCCGGAGCGGCTGGCGCCCTCGATCACCACAAGCGCGCGGGAAAGGCCGGAGATCAGGCGGTTGCGGCGCGGGAAATGGCGGGCCTGCGGCGGCATGCCGATGGGCATTTCCGACAGGCGCAGGCCGGATTTTGCAATGTTTTCCGCGAGTTTCGTGTTTTCGCGCGGGTAGATCGTATCAACCCCGCCAGCCTGCACTGCGACGGTGCCTCCGGTGAGCGCGGCGCGGTGGGCGGCGGCGTCTATGCCACGGGCGAGGCCGGAAACGACGGTGAAATCATGGTCCGACAAGTCGCGTGCCAGGGCGGTGGCCATGCGCAGGCCGAGGGAGGAGGCGTTGCGGGCGCCGACCAGTGCAATGCAGTCGCGCGCCGCGAGGGCGGGGTCGCCGATAGCCCAGAGCAGCGGCGGCGGATCGGGGATCAGGGAGAGTAGTGGCGGGTATTCGGGCGTGCCGAGATAGAGGAGCTTTGCGCCGGTTTTTTGGCCCGCATCGTGTTCGTGTTCGGCATCCGCGCGCGGGAAAACCGTGTAGTTCCTGACGCCTGCGGCGGTGGCGACATCCGGCAGGGCGGCGAGGGCGGCGGCGGCGCTGCCGTGTTCGCGCAGCAGGCGGATGAAGGTGACCGGACCGACACGGCGGGAGCGGGCGAGTTGCAGCCAGTCGAGGCGCGCTTCGTCGGTGGTTGGCAGGGCGGTGCGGGGGATTTTGCTGGAGATGGTCATGCGGGCAGAGTGGAGCGGTTTGGTTAAGGCTGCGTTAACCGTCTGGCAAAATCGTCGCGGGCTGCTACATTCGGGAAAAATACGGAGGACCCTATGCCGAAACCGAAAATTCTGGTGAGTCGCAAGCTGCCCGAGGCCGTGGAGGCGGAGCTTGCGCGCAACTTTGATGTAACGCTGAATGTGGATGATGTCCCGATGGATCGGGCGGCTTTTCGGGCCGCGCTGAAGGCGTATGACGGGCTGCTGGTGACGGTGACGGATGGCCTTGGTGCCGATGTGTTTTCGGGGCTGACGCCGCGCTGCCGGATACTGGCGAACTTCGGGGTCGGGTTCAGCCATATCGATACGGAAGCGGCGAAGGCTGCGGGTATTGAGGTGACCAACACCCCGGATGTGCTGAGCGATTGCACCGCCGATCTGGCCATGACGCTGTTGATGGCGGCGGCCCGGCGGGCTGGCGAGGGGGAACGGGAGTTGCGGGCCGGCCGCTGGAGCGGCTGGCGACCGACCCACATGATCGGAACGAAGGTGACGGGAAAGACGCTGGGGATTATCGGGTTCGGGCGGATCGGTCAGGCGATGGCGCGCCGGGCGCATTTCGGGTTCGGGATGCGGATTCTGGTGCAGAACAGGTCGGATGTGGCTGCCGAGGTGCTGGCGGAAACGCGGGCGGAACAGGTGGCCTCGGTCGAGGACCTGTTGCCGGCGTGTGATTTTGTTTCGCTGCATTGTCCGGGCGGCGCGGGAAACCGGCATTTGATCGGGGAAGCGCGGCTGGCGATGATGAGGCCCTCGGCAATTCTGGTGAATACGGCGCGGGGGGAAGTGGTGGACGAGGCGGCGCTGGCGGCGGCATTGAAGGACGGAACGATTGCCGGTGCCGGTCTGGATGTGTTTGAAAAGGAACCGGAAATCACCCCTGCCCTGCTGGAATGCGAGAATGCGGTTTTGCTGCCGCATCTGGGATCGGCCACGCGGGAGACGCGCGAGCGGATGGGGATGCGGGCGGTGGATAACCTGCAGAAGTTTTTTGCCGGGGACGTGCCGCCGGATCGGGTGACCTAGGGTCGGGGCACCAGCTCATTCCAGACAGATTTGTTGCAGGGCAGCCCAGTCGGGGGCGCGCAGGAGCGTGCTGCCTGAAGTGTTCTCCGGCGGCGCAAGCGTTGCGAGATCGGTGCGGGCACTGGCGAGGAGCTGTTTGGCGGCAGCGCGCAGGCGGGGCTCGGGGATCGTGCCGGTGGTGACGTAGGTGAATACCTCGGAAAGGGCGGAATCGGCGAAGATTTTCGGCTCCGGCGCGGGATCGGCGGCAACAAGGGCGAGCCATGCGGCGAGGTCTTCGGGGGTGGCGAGAGCCGCAAGGGTCGATTCACCAACCAGCAGCAGGCCGCCGGGAAAACGCACGCCGGCGGCCTGCTGCTGGTTGGTGAATCGACCCTTGCGGCTCTCGCCACCCCCGAAG
>WFTU01000389.1 GCA_015485375.1 Paracoccaceae bacterium
AGGAGGGCGTGATGCCGAAATTCGGGTGCTGGCTGGATATGCCCTCGCTGCAGGTGGCGGATATTGTCGCCGGAAGCGGGTTTGATTTTGTCGTCGTCGATCTGGAACACGGCCCCGCCAGCGTGGAAACCGCGCAGGGGCAGTTGATGGTGATCGGCGCGCGGGCCGAGGCGATCGTGCGGGTGCCGGAGGCCTCGGAGGCATGGATCAAGCGGGTGCTGGATGCGGGCGCCGACGGGGTGATGGTGCCGAAGGTCGAAAGCGCCGAAGCGGCGCGCCGGATTGTGGAGTGGACGTTCTATGCCCCCAAAGGTGCGCGCGGTGATGCGCGCACCGTGGTGCGGGCTGCCGGCTGGGGGCGCGAGGCCGAGGAATACAAGACCCGCTGGAACCGCGAGGGGTTTCTGGCGGTGCAGATTGAATCGGTGGAAGGTCTGGCACATATCGAGGAGATCGCGGCGGTGGAGGGCATTGGCGAGCTGTTCTTCGGCCCCGCCGACTATTCCGCCGATGCGGGTGTCGGGATCGACAGTGCGGAAACGCTGCGCGCCGCCGAACGTATTGCCGGTGTGGCGAAGGCGCGCGGGCTGACTTGCGGTGCGGTGACCTTCCCGCTCGGCACGCCGGAGGTGCTGGCCGATCTGGGCTTTACCCATATCGCAGTGGCGAGCGATGTCGCCAATCTGGCGGGGTCTCTGGATGCGGCCTTGCAGGCGGCGAGGGGGCGGGATGAAGGGTGATCTGGAATGTGATCCGCGCGGCATGATTGCCGAGGCCTATCGCATCGAGGGGATTTCGGCGCCGGAGTGCCGGGCGATCTTCCTCGACTGGGCGCTCGGCGTTCCGGCGGAGGAAAGCACGCACGCCCATAGTGCGGCGCTGCTTGCGCACTACCGCCCCGCGTTTCCGGATCATCCGATGACGGAGATATTGCAACAGGCGACGGCGGATGTACCCAACCCGCGCAGGCGCGGCGGGCGCAGGCAATAATGCTCTGGCTGGTTCCGGCACTGGCCGTTCTCGCCACCGGTTTCGTGGTTGCGATCCACTTCGGTTTCAAGGCGCCGCGGGTGGAGGAGGTGCAGGACCCGTCCGATTTTGCCATGACCTTCCGGCAGGTTTCGGTGCCGACAGCACAGGGGAAAAACCTTTACGGCTGGTGGCTGGTGCCGGAGTCGGAAGATGCGCCGAACGTGGTGCTTTTGCACGGCTGGGGCGCCAATGCGGGGATCATGCTGCCGCTGGCCGAGCCGCTCTATCGTGCCGGTTTCAACGTGCTGCTGGTGGATGCGCGCGGCCACGGGCGCAGCCCTGCGGACGGCTATTCCGCCATGCCGAAATTTGCCGAAGATGCGGGGGCGGCGGTGGAGTGGCTGCACGCACATTCAAACGGGCGCATTGCCCTGATGGGGCATTCGGTCGGCGCGGCGGCGGTGCTGCTGGAGGCTTCGCGGCGTGACGATATCGCGGCGGTGATCTCCATCGCCAGTTTCGCCCATCCGGAGGCGCTGATGCAACGCTGGCTTGCCAGACTACGCATCCCGCGCCCTGTCGCGCGGGCGGTGCTGCGCTATATCGAATGGGTGATCGGCTATCGTTTCGAGGCGATTGCGCCGGTCAATACCATCCGCAATATTCGCGTTCCGGTGCTGCTGGTGCATGGCGATAAGGACCGCGCGGTGCCGGTCTCGGATTTCGACGAGATCGCGGCGCAGCGTGACCCCGCCAAGGACGAAACCCTGCTGGTCGCGGGGGCGCACCACGGCTCCATCGACAAGATCGAGGCGCATGCGGATGTGTTGGTGCGGTTCCTGAAACGGGCGTTATAGCGCGTCGAGCACCCGCACCCAGCTTCGCACGCCTTTTTCAAAGCTGCGCAGGGCGTATTTCTCGTTCGGGGAATGGATCTGGTCGTCATCCTGACCGAAACCGATCAGCACCGAATCCATGCCGAGGATTTCCTGAAAATGCCCGACAATGGGGATGGAGCCGCCGCAGCCGGCGAAAATCGCTTCGTTCGGCCATTCCGCCGAAAGCGCGTCGCGGGCCAGCGCGAATTCCTCGGCCTCGACGGGCAGGGTGGTGGCGCCGGCGCCGTCCTTTTCGCGGAAGGTCACGGAGCAATCCTCGGGCAGGTTGTCACGCACATATTTGCGGAAACTGGCGCTGATTTTCTCGGGGTCCTGCGTGCCGACCAGACGGAAGGAGACCTTGGCGCTGGCCTCGGCCGGCAGCACGGTTTTGAAACCCTCGCCGGTGTAGCCGCCGATGATGCCGTTGATGTCACAGGTCGGGCGCGCCCAGATCTGTTCCAGCGCGGAATAGGCGGGCTCGCCGGCGGGTTTGGACAGGCCGACCTCGTTCAGAAAAGCCTCGCCGTCGAAATTCAGGCCCTCCCACTGTTTCTTGATCTCGGCGGGAACCTCGGGGACGCCGTCGTAAAAGCCGGGCAGGGTGATGCGGTAGTCGTCATCCTGAAGGCCGGCCAGAATGCGGGTCAGCACGTTGATCGGGTTGACCGCGGGGCCGCCATACATGCCGGAATGCAAGTCCTTGCTGGCGGCGTGAATGGTGAAATCCTCGCCCACCAGCCCGCGCAGCATGGTGGAAATCGCAGGGGTGTTTTCGTCCCACAGGCCGGTGTCGCAAACCAGCGCGATATCGGCTTTCAACTCGTCGGCGTTTTCCTTCAGGAAGGGGATCAGCGAGGGCGAGCCGCTTTCCTCCTCGCCCTCGAACAGGATAGAGATATTGCCGGGCAGCTCGCCGGTGGTTTCCTTCCAGGCGCGGCAGGCCTCGATAAAAGTCATCAGCTGGCCTTTGTCGTCCGAGGCCCCGCGCGCGCGGATCACCTTGCCCTTGGGGGTGTCCTCGATCGCGGGGTCAAAGGGGGGGCGGTCCCAGAGGTCCAGCGGATCGACCGGCTGCACGTCGTAGTGACCGTAAAACAGCATGTGCCGCCCTTCGCCGCCGGAATGGGCCACCACCATCGGGTGGCCGGGGGTGTCGCGCCGCTCGGCCTTGAAACCGATGTCGGTCAGTTCGGCCACCAGCCAGTCGGCGGCCTTTACGCATTCCTCTGCATAGGCCGGATCGGTGGAGATGCTCTCGATGCGCAGCAACTCGAACAGACGATCCAGCGCGGCGGGGATATTTTCATCAGCTTTGGCAAGCGCGGTCTCAAGCTGTGTCATGGGGTTTCCTGTTCTTTGACGATCCAGCCGCCGCCAAGGATGCGGGTGCTGTCGGGGGCGTAGAATACGCAGGCCTGACCGGGGGAGACGCCGTCCTCGGGCTCCTCCAGTTCGACGATGGCGCTATGCGGGCCGGTGGGGATGATGCGCGCGGCTTTCGGTGGGCGGGTGGAGCGCACGCGCACGCGCATCGGCCAGCCGCCTTCGGGGGCGGCTTCGAAATCCGTATCGCCCAGCCAGTTGATTTCCGCCACCGGAATACGGGATTTTCCCAGCGCCTCGCGCGGGCCGACGATGACGTGGCGTTTTTCCGGGTCGAGCTTCACCACATAAAGCGGCTCGCGCCCGCCGATGCCAAGGCCGCGCCGCTGCCCGATGGTGTAGTGGATCACGCCGCGATGCTGCCCCAGAACCTCGCCGTCCAGATGCACGATATCACCGGGGTCGGCGGCACCGGGGCGCAGTTTTTCGATCACCTCGGCGTAGGAGCCGTTGGGCACGAAACAGATATCCTGACTGTCGGGTTTATCCGCCACCGCCAGCCCGTATTCGGCGGCCAGCGCGCGGGTCTCGGCCTTGGATTTCAGATGGCCGAGCGGAAACCGTAGATAATCCAGTTGCTCCTGCGTGGTCGAAAACAGGAAATAGCTTTGATCGCGGTCGGGATCGGCGGCCTGATGCAATTCCGCCTTGTCGCTGTCGAATCGCTGGATGTAATGCCCCGTTGCCATGCAGTCCGCGCCCAGATCGCGCGCGGTTTCCAGCAGGTCGCGGAACTTCACCTTTTCGTTGCAGCGGATGCAGGGAACGGGGGTGGCGCCGGCCAGATAGGCGTCTGCGAATTCCTCGATCACGGTTTCCTTGAAACGGTTTTCGTAGTCGAGAACGTAATGGGGAAAGCCCATCTCCTCGGCCACGCGGCGCGCATCGTGGATGTCGCGCCCCGCACAGCAGGCCCCCTTTTTGGCCAGCGCCGCGCCGTGGTCGTAAAGTTGCAGAGTCACGCCGACAACATCGTAGCCCTCGCGTTTCAGTTTCGCCGCCACGACGGAGGAATCCACACCGCCCGACATGGCCACGACCACGCGGGTTTCGCTTTCGGGTTTGGCAAAGCCAAGGGAATTTACGGCTGTCATGGGGCGCTCCTGAATGCCTCGCAATATAGGTAAATTTTACGCACTCGCAAGCAGAGCTTTCATATCTGCTTAACGGTTTCGGGTCATGCTGGGCGCGGGTAAACATGGGGGGTGAAAATGTTTGTCAGAAGGGAATGCGGACCTGTGTCCGTAAAATTGCCGGACGGGACGCGGCTTACGCGCAGCGATCTGCCGCCGCGAAACACAAAACGCTGGGTCGCGCGGCGCAAGGCAACGGTGGTGCTGGCTGTCAATGCGGGGCTGGTATCGCTGGAGGAGGCGTGCCGCATGTATGATCTGACGGAGGAGGAATTCGCGTCATGGGAGGCCGCGATGCTCAAACATGGCAGGGGGGGATTGCGCGTGACGCATCTGAAAAAATATAGACAACCTTAACGTGTGTATCTATACAACCTTAAGTTGGTAATGTTTGGTTAACCTTTTAACCGGATAGTAACAGTCGAGAAGCGGGTGTAGCCAATAAAAAGGAGTCCGGTATATGCGTGTTTTGTTAGTCGAAGACGATCCCACCACCTCGAGAAGTATCGAGATGATGCTGGCGAGTGCCAACCTGAATGTCTATTCTACCGATCTGGGCGAGGAGGGGGTCGATCTCGCCAAACTCTATGACTACGACATCGTGCTTCTGGACCTGAACCTGCCCGACATGACCGGCCACGAGGTCCTGCGCCAGTTGCGTCTGGCGCGGGTGGAAACCCCGATCCTGATCCTGTCGGGCATGGATGACACCGAAAGCAAGCTGAAGGGTTTCGGTTTCGGGGCCGACGACTACATGACCAAACCGTTCCATCGCGAGGAACTGGTGGCCCGCATCCACGCCATTGTCCGCCGCTCCAAGGGGCACGCGCAGTCGGTGATCCATACGGGGCGGATATCGGTCAACCTCGACGCCAAAACCGTGGAGGTGGACGGCGAGGCAATGCACCTGACCGGCAAGGAATACCAGATGCTGGAGCTGTTGAGCCTGCGCAAGGGCACGACGCTGACCAAGGAGATGTTTCTCAACCATCTTTACGGCGGCATGGACGAGCCGGAATTGAAAATCATCGACGTGTTTATCTGCAAAATCCGCAAGAAACTCGCGGCGGCGCTGGGCGGTGACAACTATATCGAGACGGTCTGGGGGCGTGGATATGTGCTGCGCGACCCCGAAGCGGCGCAGGCAGCGCATAAAATCGCGGTCTGAGGCTGGACGGAATCGCACGGGCGGCCTATCCCTTGAGGTAACCAAGGGGGAAACGTGAACCAACCGGATGTGGATACGCTGACGCGCGAACAGGCGGCGGCCGAGCTGGAACGGCTCGCCGGAATTCTGGGGAAGGCCGATCTGGCCTATCACCAGAAGGACGCGCCGTTTATTTCCGATGCGGAATACGATGCACTCAAGCGCCGGAACGCGGCTATCGAGGCGCGGTTTCCCGATCTGAAACGTCCCGACAGCCCTTCGGACCGTATCGGCGCACCGGTGGCCTCCGGTTTTGCCAAGGTCCGTCATGCGGTGCCGATGATGTCCCTCGCCAATGTTTTCGACGACGAGGGCGTGTTCGAGTTCGACACCCGCATCCGCAAGTTTCTCAATATCGCCAGGGACGCGCCGCTGGCCTATACGGCGGAGCCGAAAATCGACGGCTTGTCCCTGTCGCTGCGTTACGAGAACGGTCGACTGGTGCAGGCGGCGACGCGCGGGGACGGCGAGGTCGGCGAGGATGTGACCGCCAATGCCCGCACCATTTCCGACATCCCGCAGGTGCTTTCGGGCGCACCGGAAATTCTGGAGGTGCGCGGCGAGGTCTATATGGCGGATACCGATTTTACCGCCCTCAACGAAAAACAAACTGCAAACGGCCAGAAACCCTTCGCCAATCCGCGCAATGCCGCCGCCGGTTCACTGCGCCAGCTCGATCCGGAAATCACGCGGAGCCGCCCGCTGAAGTTCTTTGCCTACGCCTGGGGCGAGTTGTCGGAACCGCTGGCCGATACGCAACTGGACGCCATAAACCGCTTTGCAGAACTTGGTTTTTCCACCAATCCGCTGACAAAACTCTGCAACGGTCCGGCGGAACTGCTGGCGCATTACCGGCAGATCGAGGCCGATCGCGCCTTGCTCGGCTATGACATCGACGGGGTGGTTTACAAGGTTAACGATCTGGCGCTGCAGGAACGACTCGGCTTTCGCACCAACACGCCGCGCTGGGCCATCGCGCATAAATTTCCGGCGGAACTGGCGACAACCCTGCTGGAGGATATCGAGATTCAGGTCGGGCGCACCGGCGCGCTCTCGCCCGTGGCCCGCCTGAAACCGATCACTGTGGGCGGCGTCGTGGTTTCTAATGCAACGCTGCATAACGAGGATTACATCGCGGGGCGCGACTCGCACGGCAATCCGATCCGCGACGGCCGCGACATCCGCATCGGCGACTGGGTGATCGTCTACCGCGCCGGTGACGTGATCCCGAAAATCAAGGATGTGGTGATCGAGCGCCGCCCGCCCGATGCCGTGCCATACGAGTTTCCGCACAAATGCCCCGTTTGTGGCTCCGACGCCATCCGCGAGGAGGGCGAAGCGGTGCGTCGCTGTACCGGCGGCATTATCTGCCCCGCGCAACAGGTTGAAAAGCTGAAGCATTTCGTCTCCCGCGCCGCGCTCGATATCGACGGGCTGGGGGCGAAACAGGTGGAGGCTTTCTATACCGACGGCTGGATCCGCGAACCGGCCGATATTTTCACGCTGGAGGCGCGCTTCGGCTCCGGCATGCAGCAGCTGAAAAACCGCGAGGGCTGGGGTGAAAAATCGGCGACGAAACTGTTCAACGCCATCAGAACCGCCAGCAGGGTGCCGCTCAACCGCCTTATATTCGGCCTCGGCATCCGTCATGTCGGCGAGAGCGCGGCGATGACGCTGGCGCGGTTCTACGGCAGCTGGCAGAATTTCCGCGATGCCATGGAGCAGGCGCGTGACCACGCGGGACCGGCTTGGGACACCCTGATCGGCATCGACGGCATCGGCGAGGTCGCGGCGGCGACGCTTGTGGATTATTTCCACGAGGAAAAAACCCGCGCGGCGCTGGACCGGCTGGTGGAACACCTGACCATCGAGAATGTCGAGGCGCCCCGAGTCGAGGGCAGCGCCGTCGCCGGAAAAACCGTGGTGTTCACCGGCACGCTGGAACAGATGACCCGCGCCGAGGCCAAGGCGCGGGCGGAGGCGCTGGGGGCGAAGGTTTCCGGCTCGGTTTCCGCCAAAACGGATATCGTTGTCGCCGGTCCGGGGGCAGGCTCGAAGCGCAAGAAGGCGGAGGAGTTGGGGGTGCAAATCCTGAGCGAATCCGACTGGCTCGACCTTATCGGTTGATAAAACCGCCGCCATCGCGTGAAATGCCCGCATGAGCACCACGCGCCCCGAGATTCTGTTTCCGCTATTCGCCGACCTCACGGTTCTGGCCGGAGTCGGCCCGAAATCGGCGCAGAATTTTGCCAATATGGGCATTACCCGCCCGCGCGATCTGCTGTTCACCCTGCCGCACGGCGTTGTCGATCGCCGCCCGCGCGATACGGTCAAGGGTCTGCCGCTGCCCGCCATCGCCACGGTGGAGATCACCGTGACCTCGCACCAGCCGCCCCGTTCGCGCGGCCGCCCGTATCGGGTGATGGTCGAGGATGCGAAAACCGGCTTCCAGCTGGTGTTTTTCCACGCCCGCGAGGACTGGATCCGCCGCACGCTTCCCATCGGCGCGCGCCGGATTGTGTCGGGCAAGGTGGAGCTGTTCGACGGTATGGCGCAGATGACCCATCCCGATCATATCCTGCTGCCGGATGCCCGCAACGAGCTGCCGCCGTTCGAGCCGGTCTATCCGCTCACGGCAGGCATTACGCAAAAACAGATTTTCCGCGCGGCGCAATCGGCACTGGAACGCGCACCGGATTTGCCCGAGTGGATCGAGCCGGGCCTGAAAAAATCCCGCGACTGGCCCGACTGGCAGGCGGCAGTTTTTGCGGCGCACAGCCCGCAGGGGATGCAGGACGTGGCGCCGGAAAACAGTGCGCGCGAGCGGCTGGCCTATGACGAACTGTTCGCCCATCAGGTGACGCTGGCCATTGCCCGCGCGCAGGTGCGTCGTGCCAAGGGGATCGAAACCCGTGGCGACGGGCATCTGCAAAAGCAGGTTCTGGCGGCGCTGCCCTACAAGCCGACCGGCGCGCAGAGCCGTGCCATTGCCGAAATCCATGCCGATATGGCGGGGCCGCTGCGCATGAACCGGCTGTTGCAGGGCGATGTCGGCTCCGGCAAGACGCTGGTGGCCTTCATGGCGATGCTGGCCGCGGTGGAGGCCGGCGGGCAGGCGGCAATGATGGCGCCGACGGAAATTCTGGCGCGCCAGCACCTCGAAGCCTTGCGCCCGCTGGCCGCGGCCGCGGGGGTGTGGTTGGAACTTCTGACCGGTCGCGACAAGGGCGCGGCGCGGGCGGAGAAACTCGCGGCGCTGGCCAGTGGCGAAATCGCGATCATGGTCGGCACGCATGCACTGTTCCAGAAAGACGTCG
>WFTU01000390.1 GCA_015485375.1 Paracoccaceae bacterium
ATGAAATGCTCACCGATGAGGAAGGCCTGGGCCAGGCCCTCGGGCCTGGGCTGCTCGGCGTAGGACAGATTGAGGCCGAACTGGCTGCCGTCGCCCAGCAGGCGCTCGAACAGCGGCAGGTCTTCCGGCGTGGAGATGATAAGGATGTCCCGTATCCCTGCCAGCATCAGCGTGGACAGGGGATAGTAGATCATCGGCTTGTCGTACACCGGCATGAGCTGCTTGCTGACCGCGCGCGTCAGCGGATACAGCCGGGTACCCGACCCACCCGCCAGTATGATGCCCTTCATCCGGTCTCCTTATTCATGCACGTCCATGCCATCGTACAGCGCCAACCCCATCAGGCGAACACCGCCCGCCGAGCGCCTTTTGACATTGCCACGGTGCGCAGTGCGCACCCTACGAGGCTTCCTGTCTTGGCAAGGGACGCTTTCGATAATCGTCACGATCAAGAACAACAAACTGCCCTTCCAGGGTTTCCATATCTTTCAGGAGCGCAAGGAAGATCTTTCCAGGCCCCTCCGGCTCCGTGGGCACGAATCGCAGATAGACCAGTGCTGGAGGAGGAAGGCACTCACGCCGAAATATCAGTTCACCGAAATCCCGATCAAAGGTCACCAAACCACGGTGTTCTGCCCTCCCCACAGCCAATACTTCGGTATCCGACAGGCCGGGGCTGTAATCTCTGACCACGGCAACATCAAAGCCCGCTTTTCTCAGCAGGGATACCGACGCCAGAGGGAAGTTTTCATCTGCAAGCCATTTCAACCAAGCTTCCTCAGGGCCACATAATCTTCTTCGGCCAGGCAGGCCTGCGCGAACGCAAAGACCGCCTTCAGATCATCCATATCGATCTGAGGGTAGTTCTCCAGAACCTGGCTTTCCGTCCATCCTTCCGCAAACAGCGAGAGAATGAAGTCCACGGACAAGCGTGTGCCCTTGATGATCGGCTTGCCGACGAGCACTTCCGGATCGGCCACGATTCGGTCCTTCCAATTCATCGGCTGACTTTTCCCAGCGGTTCCAAGGTCACCCTAGCATACCGAAAAACCCCAGACTCCTCAGCCTAACGAGCATGGCACAGTTGGTCAGGCGCCGAGCAGGCGTTGCAGTTTGCGGAGAATCGCGGCGATCTCAGAGGGATCGAGCTGCGCCACGCGGACCGGCCGCAAGCGGTGGACGGAGATGGTACGGCAATGCTCGGCGAACGCGTGGCTTTCGACGCGCAGGTCGGCACGGGGGGCGAGTTTCACGTGCAGGGCCTCGTAGGCCGGGTCCGAGCGACTGCTCATGGGACACACGAAGACGAAAGGTGGCTCGACGTCCAGAATCTCCTGCGCCGTGAGCACCACGACAGGCCTCAGTTTGCCGACCTCGGCGCCCCTGGACGGATCGAGACGTGCCAGATACACGCCCCCGCGAGTCAGCTTCACCCCTGCCACCAGCCTTCCGGTTCCGCGACCAGTGATTCCGCCAAGCCTTCGTCCAGCCTTTCGGCATGTTCCATGTAGCGCGGATCGTCACGCATGGCTGCGAAGGCCGTGGCCATCGCCTGCCGCTCCAGCCGGGCCTCGATGGCCGCCAGTTCATGCCTCAGCGCCTGGCGGATGAGTTCGGTGCGGGAAATGCCCAGCCGCTCTGCCACCTGCTTGCTTTCGCGCGCCAGGTCGTCCGGCAGCTTCAGCGATATTGCAGCCATTGCGGTCACCCTGGGGGTATATCAATTCGTATATCTATATGTATACCATAGGTCATTACAAAGCGCACCGAAACAGTGGATTCAGGAGACAGAAGTCAGGAGGAACCCCCGCGTCTGCAGAGGGGTGGAGCGAGTTTTGATGATTCATGGATTGTAAATGCGATTGACAATCCATGAAACCGGTTTTCGAAACCCGTGGCCTGGAGATCGACCTGCTCATCGACCGGGGAAAGAGTTGCACGCCGTCGAGATCAAATAGGGTGCCACCGCGGTGCGCGGTGCGCCCCCTACGGGCGGTAGGTGGCGAGGATGTCGATGCAGGCGCGGTTGAGAATGGCGCCCGCGGAGGATCGGTGACAAGTGAGAATCGGTCTCATTTGTCACCGACCCCTTTTATTGGTCCGTAGAATACGCGCCATATTGGGACCGGTCTTTGATCAGGACCAAATGTCCGGCAGGCTGCTAGCGCAAAACCGGCGAAAGTGTTGCAGTCCGAAACGGAGCGGGATTTCGATTTGCTATGCATGGCACTGCAGAAGATGGCTACGACACGCAAAGTCGCTCGATTTCTCGATGCTGGCTGGGGTGGATTTCACCAGCCTCACAGTACTGATTCGAGGCCCTTGCGCTCGATCAGATTGAGCAGCTTCAGAGATGGACCGCTCGGTTTTTTGTCGCCGGCCTCCCACTTGCGCACACTTGAGACACTGGTATTCAGCACAGCCGCCAACACGGCCTGGCTGAGTCGCAATTTCTTCCGCAGTGCGCGGATTCTCTCGGCGTCGTACTCCGGGATCGGGTCCATGCACAATGCGTCGTACTTCTGCATCTTGCGCTTGTCGATAAACCCAAGGCGATGCAGGTCACTTGCCGTTTCGTGGACGGCCGAGAGAATCCGGCTTTTGGCTTTACGATTGGTCGTCATGGCAAATCTCCTGTAATGAACCGTCCTTGCATGCCTCTTCCAGTTGCCTCATGGTCCTGGCCAACAAATCGGCAGCAATGCTCCGCAAAGCCTCCAATTCCTTGTCGGTAATGTTTGCGCGTTCGTTCTTTTCGAACCCGAAGACGAAGAACCACCGACTGCCCTTGTTGGTCGCGACGAGTGTCCGAGCGCCACCGCGTTTGCCCCGTCCAGCCAAACCAACCCGTTTCTTGACGACACCACCTCCAAGATCGGCATCGATGAGGCCACGGGCCATTTCCTCTACCGCCTGGCACAACGCCTGGTCGGTCAGCTCCGTCTTCCGCATCCATCGGCCAAAATGGCGTGTTTTGAACACTCGCCTCATGACCTAAT
>WFTU01000391.1 GCA_015485375.1 Paracoccaceae bacterium
AGATTTCCTCCTGCTCGGTCGCGGGCGATTTTCAGGCGCGGCGCATGAACGCCCGCTTCCGCCGCGATGGCGGCAAACCGGAATTCGTCCACACCCTCAACGGCTCCGGCCTCGCCATCGGCCGCACCCTGATCGCGGTCGTGGAAAACTATCAGGAACAGGACGGCTCCATCAATATTCCGGCCGTTTTGCAACCCTACATGGGCGGCAAAACCCTGATCACGGCCGACGGCACCCTCGCCTGAGTATGGCAAATACGACTCACCCCGCAGGAAAATTTCCGCGCGGGGTGACAAGCACTGGACGCCCCGATTTCTGCCGCCTAGAACAGGCGTGAACCCATCGAGAGGCACCCCATGCGTATCCTGATCACCAATGACGACGGCATCTCCGCCCCCGGCCTGAAAGTGGCCGAGGCGATTGCGAACGACCTCGCCGGACCCGACGGCGAAGTCTGGGTCGTCGCCCCGGCTTTCGAGCAATCCGGCGTCTCGCACTGCATCTCCTACGTCCGCCCGATGCGCCTCGAACAACTCGCGGATCGCCGCTACGCCGTCGAAGGCTCCCCCGCCGATTGCGTCCTCGCCGCCCTGCACGAAATCATGGCCGACACGCCCCCCGATCTGGTGCTGTCCGGCGTCAACAAGGGCCATAACGTGGCCGAGGATACGCTCTATTCCGGTACCATAGGCGGCGCGATGGAGGCCGCAATGCACGGCGTCAAATCCATCGCCATGTCGCAGTACTACGGCATCCGCGGCACCGAACTGCCCGACGCGTTCGAGGTGGCCGAGGCCCACGGCACCGCCACCTGCCGCCGCCTGCTGGAGGCCGCCACATGGCAAAGCCACACCTACGGCGTGTTCTACAACATCAACTTCCCCAACATCGCCCCCGACGCGGTGCGCGGCACAAAAGCCACCCGTCAGGGCCACCGCGCCAACGCCACCTTCCGGGTGGAGCAGCAGCGCTCCCCGAACGGGCGCAGCTACCTCTGGCTGGCGCATGCCGCGCATAACGCCAGCGCCGAAACCGGCAGCGACGCACGCGAGGCATCCGAGGGCTGGATCACCGTCACCCCGCTACAGGCCGACCTGACGGCCGAAAAAATCCTGCCGGACATGGAAAAGCTGTTCTAGATGACTCTCGCACAACAACGCCTGCAATTTATCCTCGGCCTGCGCTCCGCCGGCATCACCAATGCGCGTGTGCTGTCGGCCATGGAGGCCACCCCGCGCGATGCCTTCCTTGACGGCATCTTCCGCGAACGCGCCTACGAGGACCGCCCGCTGCCGATTTCCTGCGGCCAGACCATCAGCCAGCCCTCGGTCGTCGCCCTGATGACGCAGGAACTCGACGTGCAACCCCGCCACAAGGTGCTGGAGATCGGCACCGGCTCCGGCTATCAGGCCGCGATCCTGTCGCGCCTCGCCCGCCGCATCTATACCGTGGAGCGCCACACCGGCCTCGCCAAGGCCGCGCAGGACCTGTTCCGCCGCCTCGATCTGGCCAATGTCACGGTCATTCCGGGCGATGGATCGCTGGGCCTTCCGGCTCAGGCCCCCTTCGATCGCATCCTGCTGACCGCCGCCGCCGAGGACCCGCCCGCAACCCTGCTGGCACAGCTCAAGCCGGGTGGAGTCATGATCTTGCCGGTCGGCCAGTCGGACACTGTTCAAAATCTCATTAAAGTGATAAAATCCGATGACGGTTTCGAATATACGGAACTCGGAGAGGTCCGCTTCGTCCCGCTCTTGGCAGGCGTCGCAAAGGACCCGGGTAATTGAGGCGCGCCGAACCGGCGCACAGGAACAGGATTGAAGATGGCTTTTTCTCGTAGAATCATACGGTTGACAACCGCACTTGTCGCAGTGGGCGCTTTGTCCGCCTGCGAAACCGGCTTTGAAATTCCCGGCCTGAACCTGACCGCTCCGCAAGCGGCCACACCGGCCATCGACCGCCCCGCACCGGATTCGCGCGGCGTTATCACCTATGAAACCTATCAGGTCATGGTGGCCCGCAGCGGCGATACCCTTGTTTCCATGGCGCAGCGCGTCGGAATCGCACCCGAAGTGCTGGCACGCCACAACGGCCTGCCGATCAGCTACGTCCCGCGCGCGGGCGAGCTGCTGGCCCTGCCGAAAAACGTCGGCGGCTCCGTGGTTGCCAGCCCCAGCGGCTGGAGCCCCGAAATCGCGGCCACCGCCATCAACAATGCCGCGGGCGGCGGTATCGGCGGCTCGACCCCTTCGGTCGGCACCCCGAACGAGCCCCTGCGCCACCGCGTCGAGGCTGGCGAGACCGCCTACTCCATCGCGCGCCTCTACAATGTATCCGTCACCGCACTGGCCTCGTGGAACGGGCTGGGCCCCGACCTGACCGTGCGCATCGGGCAGGAGCTGCTGATCCCCGTGGCCGACACCGACCAGATCGTCGTCAACACCGCCACGGCCACCGCCACCCCTGCTCCGGCTGTCACACCGGCCACGGTCGCACCCACGCCAACACCCGCGCCGCAACCGGCCGCCACACCGACACCGGCGCCAGTTTCCTCGGCTGTGTTCCTGCCGCCGGTCAACGGCTCGATTATCCGCGGATTCAACCCCGAGGCCGGCCGCAACAAATCCGAAGGCATCGACTATTCCGTGCCCGCTGGCACGCCGGTGAAAGCCGCCGCCGACGGCACCGTCGCGCTGGTATCGGAATCGAACGGCAGCCTCGGCACCATCGTGCTGCTGCGCCATGCCAACGGTCTGATGACCATCTACGGGCGCATCGACAAGGTAACCGTCGCCAAGGGTGATACGGTCAAACAGGGCCAGACCATCGGCGTCGCTGCCGCATCCGACAACCCCTCGGTCCACTTCGAGGTCCGTCGCGGCACCGAGGCCATCGACCCGGCCCCCTACATGTAGAAAAAAACCGCGCGGCGGAGGCTACAACCTTACGCCGCGCCGTCCCGCCAGATCGGTCACATATTGCCAGGCCACCCGCCCCGAGCGGCTGCCGCGTGTCTGCTGCCACTCGATCGCCTCGGCCCGCAATTCCCCGTCGGAAATATCGATCCCGTAGGCATCGCAATAGCCGCGGATCATCGCCAGATATTCGTCCTGCCCGCAGGGATGGAACCCCAGCCACAACCCGAACCGGTCAGAGAGCGAAACCTTCTCCTCCACAGCTTCGGACGGGTTGATCGCCGTGGAACGCTCGTTCTCGATCATATCGCGCGGCATCAGGTGGCGCCGGTTCGAGGTGGCATAGAAAACCACATTCTCCGGCCGCCCCTCGATCCCGCCATCCAGAACCGCTTTCAGGGATTTATAGTGGCTGTCGTCATGGTCGAACGACAGATCGTCACAAAACAGCAAGAACCGCCGTTCCACACCGCGCAACAGGTTCAGCAAACGCCCGATGCTCGGCAGATCCTCGCGCTGGATCTCGATCAGCACCAGCCCTTCGGCGATCTTCACCGCCTCCGCATGCGCCGCCTTGACCAGCGAGGATTTCCCCATCCCGCGCGCCCCCCACAACAACACGTTGTTGGCCGGCAGCCCTTTGGCAAACTGCACCGTATTTTCCAGCAATATATCGCGGGCGCGGTCAATCCCGACCAGCAGTTCCAGCCCGACGCGATTGACCTTCGCCACCGGTTCCAGATGGTCCGGCGCCGTGTGCCAGACAAACGCCTCCGCCGTGTCGAAATCCGGCGCGGGCGCCGGTGGCGGGCTGATCCGCTCCAGCGCCTCGGCGATGCGGGTCAGTGCCTTTTCATCCACTAGTCGTCTTCCTTGTCGAACTCGGCCATCAGAGGGTCTTCTTCCTCTTCGTCGTCCTCGTCATAATATCCGTCGGCCCGAAGCTGCTCCTCGCGCTTCTTCTCGACCATTTTGACCAGAATGATGGAAACCTCGTATAACCCGTAAACCACCACAAACAGGATCGACTGCGTGATAACATCCGGCGGCGTCACGATAGCGGCAAGAATAAGGATCGCGACCACGGCATATTTACGCACCGCCCCCAGCCCCTCGGCCGAGACCAGCCCCGCCTTGCCCATCAGCGTCAGCAGCACCGGCAACTGGAAACAGATGCCGAAAGCAACAATAAATTTCATCGCCAGCGACAGGTAGGATTTGATCGACCCGAAGTAGAAAACCTTCAACCCCTCGTTCGCCGCATCGGCGGCGCTGGCATCCCCGCCAAGTCCGAGCATCTGCGAGACCAGCGGCACCATACCGCTAAACCCGAGGAAAAAATTCATCGCCAGCGGCATCACCACATAATAGGCAAACGCCCCGCCCGCGATAAACAGCAACGGCGAGGCAATGATAAACGGCAAAAACGCGCCCTTCTCTTCCTTGTAAAGCCCGGGGGCCACGAAGCGCCACATCTGGAAGCCGATGTAGGGCGAAACCAGTGCAAAACCGAACAGTACCGCAATCTTCACATAGGCAAAGAAGGCATCCTGCGGCGCATCGAAAAACAGCTGCGGGTTTTCACCGCGCGCCCGCATGATGTCGGCCATCGGCTGCGCCAGAAAGGCCAGAATCTGCTCGGCAAAGGGAAACAGGATGATCATACCGATCAGGAAAGCCGCCACCGATTTCATGATGCGCGAGCGCAATTCGGTCAGATGCTCGATCAACGGCGCTGTGGAGTCCTCGACTTCGGATTCGCTCATGGTTTCTCTCTCTGCCGGTTAGTCTTTGGCGGCGGATGTTTCCGTGGCGGGTTTCGCCGCCGGTTTTTTGGCTTTCGGCTTGGCAGGTGCCTTGGGCTTGGCGGCCGCCTTCGGCTTCGTTTTCGATTTCGCCGCCGCCTTGGGCTTCGGTTTTGCCGCGGCTTTCGGCTTGGCCTTCGCCTTGGGTTTCGGCGCATCCTCGACAATTTCGACAATCTTCGGCGCCGGTTTTTCCTCCGGCACGCCGGCGACACTGTCGTCCGCATCCTCGACCAGCGGTTCGCCGCTATCCTTGGCATCGAGGATTTTCTTGAACTGGTCCTTGGCGCTCTTGCTTGCCGCAAAGCCCGGATTGGTGAACTTGTTCACATCTTCCAGCCCTTTGGTGACCCCTTTGAGGTCTTCCTGAATGTCCTTGAAGCCGGTTGCGTCCGCCGCATCCTCCATCGAGCGCTGGAACTCCCGCGCCATGGCTTTCGCCTTGCCGACGTATTTCCCGACGGTGCGGAACATCATGGGCAGATCTTTCGGGCCCACGACGATCAACGCGACAACGCCAATCAGCAATAGCTCCGAGAAGCCGATGTCAAACATGTTTCAAGCCTCCGATGGCCGGACGGTTGGCCGGATCAGGCTTCGTCTTTTTCAGACGTCGGCGTCACATCGACAGCCTCTTCGGCAGCGGCATTTTCAAGCTCGGCTTTGCCTTCGTTAACGCCTTTCTTGAACGAGGTGATCCCCTTGCCGACTTCGCCCATCAGCGACGAAATCTTGCCGCGCCCGAACAGTACGAGCACCACGACAGCGATCAGCAGAAGCCCCGGAAGGCCGATATTGTTAAGCATGTGTTTGCTCCCTTAACAGTTGCCGGACCAACAGGTCCGCAAATTCATGTCCCTGCATACATTTATTGCTTTACGCGGCGGTATTCAAACCCCAAATGCGCTTTGGGCGGTTAATTTCCTGCCTCGACCGGAATACAGGGGTTATTATCGCCCGCCGGAAACACAAAACAGCGGTCGCGCCGCATGGACAGCCAGAGCGGCGTGCCCTCCTTGGGAAGGAAAACCCCCGGCACCGTAGCCCGCAACAGCGACCGGTCATATTCCATGCGCAGTTCCACCAGCGATTCACTGCCCAGAAACCGTGCGCGTTCCACCAGACCGCGCGCCGGAACGCCTTCCTGCGGGGTCGGGTTCGGCCCCTTGCCGTTGCGGTCGAAATCGATGCGCAGGTGCTGCGGCCGGATCACGATCTCCACCTTGGTGCCATCCTCCATGCCCGGCGCGAAAAACTGCCCGAAGGGCGTATTGGTCTGTGCGTTCACCACCTTGCCGCAAATCACATTGACGTCCGAGAAAAACGCCGCCGCCTCGCGATCCTTGGGGTTGTTATAGATGTTATAGGGCGCGCCGATCTGCACGATCTCCCCGCGCCGCATCAGCGCAATCTGGTCGGCCATACGCATGGCCTCCTCGGGTTCGTGCGTCACCAGCAAAACGGCGGTGCCTTCCTCTTTCAGGATGCCCAGCGTCTCGTCGCGGATCCCGTCGCGCAGGCGGTTGTCCAGCCCGCTGAACGGCTCGTCCATCAACATCACTTCGGGTTTCGGCGCCAGCGCCCGCGCCAGTGCCACCCGCTGCTGCTCGCCGCCCGACAGCATATGCGGATACTTGTCCGCC
>WFTU01000392.1 GCA_015485375.1 Paracoccaceae bacterium
CCTTGGTCGAGGCCACGGAAATCTCCGGTCCGGCCATGATTTGCAGGCTGGCGTCGGCCTCGCGACTGATCGAGCTTTCGGGGACATTCACGATCGCCAGCACATGCGCGGCCTTGCCCTTGACCTCGCGGCCCTGCGCTACGTCAAGGGCAAGGCGGCGCATGTGCTGGCGATCGTGAATGTCCCCGAAAGCTCGATCAGTCGCGAGGCCGACGCCAGCATGCAAATCATGGCCGGACCGGAGATTTCTGTAGCCTCGACCAAGGCGTTCACCTGCCAGCTCTCGGTGCTTGCCACGCTCGCCATCGCCGCCGCCCGCCAGCGCAATGTGATCGACGAAGCCGAAGAAACCCGACTGGTCAAAGCCCTGATGAGCGCGCCGCAACTCGTGGCGCAGGCCATCAAACAGGAACCGGAGATGGAAATCGCCAGCCGCGACCTCGCCAAGGCCCGCGATATCCTGTTCCTCGGGCGCGGCCCCCTGTTCCCGCTGGCACTGGAAGGCGCGCTGAAGCTGAAAGAGCTGAGCTACATCCATGCGGAAGGCTACCCCAGCGGCGAGCTGAAACACGGCCCCATCGCCCTGATCGACGACACGGTGCCGGTCATCGTTTTCGCGCCGAGCGACGAACTGTTCGAGAAAACCGTTTCCAACATGGAGGAGGTCATGGCCCGTGGCGGCAAGGTATTGCTGATCACTGACGAGGAAGGCGCGAAAGCCGCCTCTCACGGCACATGGCGCACCATCATCCTGCCCGCAACCGATCCGTTCGTGGCCCCGATGGTCTATGCCGCACCGGCGCAACTGCTTGCCTATCACACCGCGCTGGAAAAAGGCACGGACGTGGACCAGCCGCGCAATCTGGCGAAATCGGTGACCGTGGAGTAGCGCCATTCGTTAACCAAACGTTAACAGAAGCGTAGGATTTTAGACAAATATGTGAAAAATCACCCTCGGGAGTTTCTCATGGGGGTGAGTCATGTCACGCATTGTTATCCGCGCATCGGACGCGGGCTTTTTCAACCTGTCACCGCTCGGCGACCCGCTGGCCCCGAACGTATTCCTGAAAACCGCCGTCAACATTGCGGGCGTCGCGGAAAGCTCCGCCAGCGGCTGG
Organism: Paracoccaceae bacterium; assembly: GCA_015485375.1. Taxonomy (GTDB): domain Bacteria; phylum Pseudomonadota; class Alphaproteobacteria; order Rhodobacterales; family Rhodobacteraceae; genus NORP23. Next base: position 1,119 of record WFTU01000392.1, read on the forward strand.
CAGAGCCGCGAGAGCGCCTATTACGACGACTTCGGAATCGCCCTGATCGCCCTCCAGACACCGGTGGGCGACGTCCGGATCGGCGCGCAGACCGCGCTGGAGCTGGACGGGCTGGAATACTACCGCATCGAGGGCGGCGAACGCATCGTCACCGCCACACTGGAGTTGCCACAGCCCCTCACCCTCACCGCCACCTACGACCAGCTTGACGTGGACCGCACCGGATGGCGGGCCGAGGCGGGAAATCCGCTCGACACCCTGATCCGCGGCGAAGGTTTCGTATTTCAGGGCGGCGCGGGCGATGACATCTTCGCGGCCCACATCCAGACCTTCCCGATCTTCGCCACCAACGTGCTGCGCGGCTTTGACGGTAACGACAACCTGACCGGCTCGCTCGGCAACGACCGGCTTTGGGGTGGCACGGGGGATGACCGGCTGCTCGACCCCGACGGCGTGAATTTCATCTTCGCCGGTTCGGGCGACGACTATGCGGAACTCGGTGACGGCTCGGACGGCAGCACGGTCTATGGCGGCACCGGCAACGACACTCTGGTGTCGGGCGCGGGCGACGATCACCTGATCGGCAACGCGGGACGTGATACGCTGATCGGCGGCAAAGGCGACGACCGGCTCGACGGGATGAGAGCAAATGATACCCTCGATGGAGGGCGCGGTGACGACATCCTGACCGGCGGGCGCGGCTCCGATCTGCTGACCGGTGGCGAAGGCGCGGACCGGTTCGTGTTCAATGCTGCCGACCCCGGCCGAGACACGATCACGGACTTCGGCAACGGCAGCGATATTCTGATGATACAGGGCAGCACTTTCGAGGATCTGGCGATCCTGCAATCGGGCAACAATACGGTGATCGACTGGGGGCTGGGCGGCAGCTATATCCTGCTGCAGGACATGGACGCGACCCTGATCGGGGCCGACGACTTTCTGTTCCAGTAAAAAGGGCGGCCCGAAGGCCGCCCCGTTTGTTTGCTAGTTCAGCGTAATCGCCACGAAGCGCTTGTCACCGTTGCGGTCCACCAACAGCAGCACCGACTGCCGCCCCGCCTCGCGGGCGGTGGCAAAGGCGTCCAGCACGTCCTGCGGTGTATTCACCGGCCGCTGGCCAACCTCGAGGATCACATCCCCCGGCTCGATGCCTTTCACGGCGGCAGGGGAGCCGGCCTCGACGTCCATGACCACAACCCCGTCAATATCCTCGGACAGACCGAAGGTGTTGCGGGCGTCCGGTGTCAGCACGCCAAGGGTCATCCCCTCGCCGGTTTCGGCCGGACGGGCCTGCGGGGCATTGGTATCGAGCGTCTGCATGGCTTCTTCCAGACGGCCCAGAGTGACCAGAACCGTCTGGCTCTTGCCTTCGCGCACGACAACCACACGCACGGCCTTGCCAACCTCGGTATCGGCCACAACACGCACCAGTTCGCGAATATCGGTGATCGGTTTGCCGTCAAAGCTGACGATCACGTCACCCGGCTGGATACCGGCCTCGGCGGCCGGACCGGCCGGCACATCGGTGACCAGCGCGCCTTCGGGGCTTTCAAGTTCCAGCGCGGCAGCGATATCCTCGCTGACGTCCTGAATACGCACGCCCAGCCAGCCACGACGGGTCTCGCCGTATTTGATAAGCTGATCGACAACCTGCGAAACCACCGCCGAGGACATGGAGAAACCAAGCCCGATGGAGCCGCCGTTCGGCGACAGGATGGCGGTGTTTACCCCGATAACCTCGCCGTCCATATTGAACAGCGGGCCGCCGGAGTTGCCACGGTTGATCGCCGCATCCGTCTGGATAAAGTCGTCATAGGCACCGGAAAGCGTACGGTTGCGGGCCGAAATGATACCGGCAGAAACCGAGAACCCCTGCCCGAGCGGATTGCCCACGGCCAGAACCCAGTCACCGACGCGGGCGATATCGGAATCCCCGAAGCTCACGAAGGGAAACGGAGCGTCGCCCTCGATCTTCAGCACGGCAATATCGGTGCGCTCGTCACGGCCGACGATGGTGGCAACATAGGTTTCGCCGCTGAACGTCTCGATCTCGATCTGGTCGGCATCGACGATCACATGGTTGTTTGTCACCACATAACCATCAGCCGAAATGATGAAACCGGAGCCGAGCGCCTCGCCGCGCAACTGCGGCTCGGGCGAGGAACCGCCACCCTGACGGTCAAGAAAATCCCGGAACAGGTCCTCCAGCGGCGAGCCTTTCGGCACGATCGGCATCTCGGCCGCCGGCTGGTTCACGGCAACACTGGTAACGATATTCACCACGGCGGGGCTTATTTTCTCTGCCAGATCGGCAAAGCTGTCCCCCGGCGCGCGCGAAAACCCCGGCGCCGGTGCGACCAGCATCAGCGACAGGATGCTCAGAGCCATCACGATGGATACCTTCAGATACCCCAGCGGACGGCCAAAAACGACGGCTTTCGACAATATTCTATCCTCCTATTTCAGAAATTCGGCCCGATGCGGGCTTCGCAGTATCACGTAGGAACCTGTGACATATTTACAATAGATAGCGCCGCGAGACAGGCGCGCCTCACGTCAAAGTTACCGCAATCCCAGCCAGATAAGCAACACACCGACCGCAACCGAGGCCAGACCGATATACCGCATGGCCTCGGTCCCCATCCGGCGCAACATTTCCAGCACCTGCTCCAGATGCGAAGGGGCCAGTGCAAGCACCAGCCCCTCGATAACCGCCACGAACCCCAGTCCGAACAGCAGCTCGTTAGTCATTGAAACCGTCCGTTTTCAGATAGTCGAAGAATTCGCTATCCGGCGACAGAACCAGCGTGGAATTGTCCCCCTTCAGCGAATTCTCGTAAGCCGAAAGCGAACGGTAGAAGGCGAAGAAATCCGGGTCACGCCCGAAAGCCTCGGCAAAGATCGCGTTGCGTTCCGCGTCCGCTTCACCACGGGCGATATCCGCATCACGCTGGGCGGCCGAAACCAGCTCCACCGCGGTACGATCCGCCTGTGCGCGCACCTTCTGCGCCGCCTCTTTACCACGCGCCCGCTGGTCTGCGGCTTCGCGTTCACGCTCGGCCTGCATACGCGCGAAGGTCGCGGCAAGGTTCTGTTGCGGCAGATCGGCCCGCTTGATGCGCACGTCCACAACCTCGATCCCGAGGTTTTCCGCCTCGAGGATCGCGGCGTCGCGGATCTTGTTCATCAGCGCCACACGCTCGGAGGACAGGATCTGGCCGGATTCGACCGCACCCAGCACTTCACGCAGGCTGGCGTTGATGATCCGCGTCAGACGGGTCTCGGCCGAAGCCACCCCGCCGACACCGACCGCCTGCCGGAATTTCACCACATCGACGATGCGATAGCGGGCAAAGGCGTCCACGACCAGACGACGATCGTCCAGCGGCGTAACCTCCAGCGGCTGCGTGTCCAGCGACAGGATACGGTCGTCGTATTTCACGACCTCCTGAATGAAGGGCACCTTGAAGGCGAGACCGGGGTCTTCCTTCACGGCCTTCACCTGACCGAATTGCAGCACCAGCGCCTTTTCACGCTCGTCCACGGTATAGACCGAGGAGGCACCGACCACAGCAGCGGCAATCACGATGCCGCCAATTATTGTCAAAGCTTTCATCAGTTCGACCCTCCGCGGTTCAACTCGTTGAGCGGCAGATAAGGCACGATACCGCCATCACCGCCGACACCCTCGTCGATGATGATCTTGTCGACGCCAGACAGCACCCGCTCCATCGTTTCCAGATAGAGACGTTTGCGGGTCACCGATTTGGCTTTGGCATATTCGTCATAGACCGCAATGAAGCGCGAGGCCTCACCGGTGGCCTGGTTGACGACCTGCGCGCGATAGCCTTCGGCCTGTTGCAGCAACTGGGCCGCCTGACCACGCGCCGCAGCGAGGGTCTGGTTGGCATAGGCATCGGCCTGTTTCTCCAGCGTGTCGCGTTCCTGCTCGGCGGCCTGAACGTCGCGGAAGGAGTCGATCACCTCGGCAGGCGGGTCGGCCTTGTCGAAGTTCAGACGCACGATATTGACGCCGGAGTTGTAGGAATCGAGCGTGCCCTGGATAAGGTCGCCCACTTCCTGCGAAATCGCCGCACGGTCACGGTTGAGGATCGGGGCCAGATTGGACCGCCCGATCACCTCGCGCATGGCCGATTCCGACACGGCGCGAATGGTTTCCTGCGGGTCCTGAAGGTTGAACAGGAATTGCGCCGGATCAGTGATATTCCAGACAACCTGGAAATCGATATCGACGATGTTCTCGTCACCCGTCAGCATCAGGCCCTGATCGAACTGGCCACCACGACCGCCAACACCGATGTCTTCGGTATTCTCGCGCGTGACCTGAACAACTTCCTTGGTCACAACCGGCCAGGGCGCGAAGTTCAGACCGGATTCACCGGTGGCATAGTATTTGCCGAACATCAGCTCGACCGATTTTTCCTCGGGCTTGAGAGTATAGAACGAGAGGAACAGCCACAGACCGACCAGTATCAGAACACCGATACCGATGGTGCCCTTGCTGATCCCCGGTCCTTCGGGGCCCGCGCCACGGGTGCCACCACCCTTGCCGCCGCCCATCAGGACCTTGAGCTGCTCCTGCCCCTTGCGGACCAGATCATCGAGATCCGGCACCTGCGGGGGCTGGTTGCCCGGTCGTTGTCCCTTGTTGCGGTCGTTATCATCACCGCCGTCGTTACCACCGCCGCCACCCCAGGGGCCACCGGAATTGTTGGAATAAGGCATCTGCCGGGTCTTCCTCCGCTAAATTCACAATAGTTTCGTTAAACTGTTCATTCCCGTGCGGCTTTTCAAGGCCTAACGAACCGGTTCTTTCATTGTCACCAGTTCCTCGGCCGCCGTCGGATGCACCGCCACCGTGCGGTCGAAATCCGCCTTGGTCGCGCCCATCTTTATGGCAATCCCGACCATCTGGATCATCTCGCCCGAGGCCGGACCGACCAGATGGCAGCCAATGACCTTTTGCGAGGCCTTCTCGACGATCAGTTTCATCAGCGCCCGCTCGTCACGCCCCGCCAGAATATTGGCCATCGGCCGGAAAGCGGCGCGGTACACCTCGATATCGAAATCCTCGCGCGCGTCTTCCTCGGTATAGCCGATGGTGCCGATCTCCGGCTGCGTGAACACCGCGGTCGGGATCATCTCGTGATCCATCGCCGTCGGATTGTCGTTGAACACGGTCTCGACGAAGGCCATGCCCTCGCGAATGGCCACCGGCGTCAGGTTCACCCGGTCGGTCACATCCCCCACCGCGTAGATGGAAGCAACCGAAGTCTTGGAATACCGGTCCACCATGATCTCGGAGCGTCGCCCGATTTTCACACCGACCTCTTCCAGCCCCATGTCCTGCGTATTGGCAATCCGCCCCGTCGCATAAAGCACCGCATCCACAACCGAAACCGAGCCGTTGGTACAGGTCACATGCAGCTCCTTGCCCTTCTTCTCGATCTCCATGACGTCGGTGCCCAGATGCAGCGAGATCCCCTTGCGGATCATCTCGTCGGCCACGTGGCCGCGCACTTCGCCATCGAAACCGCGCAGGATCTGCGCACCGCGATAGAACTGCTTCACTTCGGACCCCATGCCGTTGAAAATTCCGGCAAATTCGCAGGCGATATAACCGCCACCAACCACAAGTATCCGCCTCGGCAGCTCGTCCATCAGGAACACATCATTCGAGGTCATCACATGCTCGATACCCTTGGTGGCCGGCAGATAGGGCCGCCCGCCGGTGGCCACCAGAATGGTCTTGGCACTGAACGTGCGTCCGTCGGCCAGTTCCACCGTATGTGCATCCTTGATCGTGGCGCGCATGTCGAACACCTCGACTCCGTTGCCGGTCAACCCCTTGCGATACAGCCCTTCAAGCCGCACCAACTCCTCGTCGATCTTCTTGCGCAGGCTCATCCAGTCGAAGCTGCGTTTGCCAATGGTCCAGCCGAAGCCCTCGGCATCATCCATCGCCTCGGAATAGCCCGACGCATAGACCATCAGTTTTTTCGGCACACAGCCGCGAATGACACAGGTGCCGCCGTAGCGGTATTCCTCGGCCAGCCCGACCTTGGCACCGCCCTGCGCGGCCACACGACCGGCGCGCACGCCGCCCGATCCGCCACCGATGACAAACAGGTCGAAATCATACTTGCTCATGGTTTTTCCTTAACGAACGGGCCGCAGCGGCGGGCGATGGTTGATAAGACGGGTGGTGCCGTCCTCGCGACCGACAATCACCGCATCGGCGATCTCGATGAAAAATCCGGAATCCACAACCCCGACCAGTTCCTTCAGCTGTCCGGCCATTTTCTCCGGCTCGTCGATCTTTTTCAGATGCAGATCGAGGATATAATGCCCCTCGTCGGTGATATAGGGCTTGTCGCCATCCATGCGGCGGATGATATCGACCCCGCCAACAAAGGCGCAGGAAATGATTTCGTAAATCCGTTTCGCGGTCAGCTTCCAGCCGAATTTCACCACCTCGACCGGCAGCGGAAAAGCCCCGAGGTGCGATACCTGCTTGGAGCGGTCGGTGATCACCACCATCTTGTCCGCCGCGGTCGCCACCAGTTTTTCCTGCAACAGCGCCCCGCCGCCGCCCTTGATCAGGTTCATGCGCCGGTCGAACTCGTCCGCCCCGTCGATCACGAGGTCGAGCTTCTCGACCTCCTCCAGCGTGGTGAGCGGGATATTCAGGCTCGCCGCCAGATCGCGGGTGCGCGTCGAGGTCGGCACACCGGTAATCTCCAGCCCTTCAGCCACACGCTCGCCCAGCAGGCGCGCGAAAATATCGGCGGTGGAACCGGTGCCAAGGCCCAGCAGCATCCCCGGTTCAACAAAATCGAGCGCCTTTTCGGCAGCGGCGAATTTGGCGCGCTCGGGGCCGGGTTCGGGTTTTTCCATGGGTGAATCCTTCGATAATATCTGTGTTACCGGTCTTATAGGCACTTTTGTCCGGCGCGGCGAGGGGCGAGATAACGCAGGTCACATCAAATTGAGGGATTCGAGGGGAAGAAGCCGCTCGCCGCAACCG
>WFTU01000393.1 GCA_015485375.1 Paracoccaceae bacterium
ATGCACATGCCGTTCGTGGTGGCCGAATACACCGATTTCTACGCCGGCAAACAGCACGCCATCAACGTCGGCACCATGTTTCGCGGCGCGGAAAACGCCCTGCCGCCGAACTGGCTGCATATCCCGATCGGTTATAACGGGCGGGCCTCAAGCGTTGTGGTGTCGGGCACCGATCTGCACCGCCCGCTCGGCCAGTTGAAACCCCCGCACGAGGAAGTCCCGCATTTCGGCCCCTCGCGCCGCATGGATATCGAACTGGAACTCGGCGCGGTCGTCGGCACCGGCTCCATCCTTGGCGAGCCGATCACCACCGCCGAGGCGGACGAGATGATCTTCGGCTATGTTCTGCTGAACGACTGGTCCAGTCGCGACATTCAGGGCTGGGAATACCAGCCCCTCGGCCCGTTTCAGGGCAAGGCCTTCGGCACCTCCATCAGCCCGTGGGTGGTGACCAAGGCGGCGCTGGAACCCTTCCGCTGCGAAACTCCGCCGCGCGAAAAGGAACTGCTGCCGTATTTGCACGAAAGCAAACCGGGCCTCTATGATATTGACCTTGAAGTCACCATGCAGCCCGAGGGCGCGGAGCGTGCCACCACCATCTGCCGCACCAACTACAACCGCATGTATTATTCCGCCGCGCAGCAACTGACCCACCACGCGGTCGGCGGCTGCGAGATGACGACCGGCGATCTGCTTGGCTCCGGCACTATCTCCGGCCCCGAGAAACCGGAATTCGGCTCGCTTCTGGAAAAATGCTGGGGCGGGAAAGAGCCGTTCACGCTGGATACCGGCGAGGAGCGCACATTCATCGAGGATTACGACCGCCTGACCCTGAAAGGGCAGGCCAGAGGCGACGGATACACAATCGGATTTGGCGAATGCACGGGGCGGATATTGCCCGCCGTGCAGGAACCGGACTGGAGCAAATGATGCGCATAGAGCGTATAGATCACATCCAGTTGGCTATGCCAGCGGGCGAAGAACCCAGAGCCGCCGCATTTTATCGCGATGCGCTGGGATTGGCCGAGGTTGAAAAGCCTGCGTCGTTAAAAGCCAACGGCGGTATATGGTTCGGAAACGAGGGGGTGAACATCCATCTCGGTATCGATCCGGAATTTCGCGCCGCTCGCAAGGCACATCCGGCTCTTCGGGTTCATGATCTGGACGGGCTGGCACGCCGCCTGAAAACCGCAGGGTTCACGGTTATATGGGATGACCGTTTGCCCGGCACCAAACGGTTTTACAGCGATGATCCATATGGAAACAGAATCGAGTTCATGGCGGAAGAACCGTCAAACATAGGGGAATAAAATGGCCAAGGCATTCGCGTCGCAAGGCGACATGGAAGAAAAGAAAATCAGCTTCACGCAAGTGGGCCGCGACCTCTGGGCCTTCACCGCCGAGGGCGACCCGAACACCGGCGTGATCATTGGCGATGACGCGGTGATGATCGTTGACGCGCAGGCCACCCCGCGCATGGCCGAAAAGGTGATCGAGGAGATCCGCAAGGTCACCGACAAGCCGATCAAATATGTCGTCCTGTCCCACTACCACGCGGTGCGGGTGCTGGGGGCCTCGGCTTACGGCGCCGAACAGATCATCATGTCCGACCGCGCCGGCGCTATGGTCGAGGAACGCGGGCAGGAGGACTGGGACAGCGAATTCCAGCGTTTCCCCCGTCTGTTTCAGGGTCATGAATCCATCCCCGGCCTGACCCGCCCGACCCTGACCTTCAACGACCGCATGACCGTTTACATGGGCAAGCGCCGCGTGGACCTGATGCACCTTGGCCGCGCCCATACCGCCGGTGATATCGTGGCATGGGTGCCGGACGAACAGGTGATGTTTACCGGCGATATCGTCGAATACCATTCGGCGTGTTACTGCGGCGACGGGCATTTTGGTGACTGGGGCGACACGCTGGACGCTATCAAATCCTACCGCCCGCGCGCCATTGCACCGGGGCGCGGGGATGCGCTGGTGGGCGAGGAAATCGTCAACGAGGCCATCGAAAACACCCGTGATTTCGTCGAAAGCACCTATCGCCCCGCCGCGATGGTCGCCGCCCGTGGTGGCACCCTGAAAGAGGCATGGGACGCCGTGCGCGCCGAGTGTGACCCGAAATTCGCCGACTATGCGATCTACGAACATTGCCTGCCCTTCAACGTCGCGCGTGCCTATGACGAGGCCTTGGGCATGGACACCCCCCGCATCTGGACCGCCGAGCGCGATCTGGACATGTGGGCGAAACTGCAGGGCTGAAACCGGAGGAACCTATGGAAAAGATATTCGAAGTCCCGATGTACGGCTACCGGCGCAATGCCGACGAGCGCGCCGATACAGTCCCGCGACATCCGGTTGTCATTATTGGCGCGGGTCCTGTCGGGCTGGCGGCCGGTCTCGATCTGGCCCTGCAGGACGTGCCGGTGGTTATTCTGGATGAAAACGACAAGGTAAGCTGGGGGTCCCGCGCGGTGTGCTATGCCAAGCGCCCGCTGGAAATTCTCGGGCGTCTGGGCTGTGGTGAAGAGTCCGCCGAACACGGAGTGCAATGGCATATCGGCAAGGTGTTCAACGACCAGAGACAGGTTTACGAATTCGACCTTTTGCCCGAGGGCGGGCACAAATATCCGGCTTTCGTCAATTTGCAACAATATCATCTGGAAAAATATCTGGTTGACCGGCTCTACGAGCTTCAGGACGCGGGGAAGCCGATCGAGCTGCGCGGGCGTAACAAGGTGACAGCGGTAAAACCGCATGACGACTATGTCAGCCTGACGGTGGAAACGCCCGAGGGGACCTATACCACCGAGGCGGACTGGCTGATCGCGGCCGATGGTGCCAACTCCCCGACCCGGAATATGCTGAATCTCGATTTCATCGGGCAGACGTTCTTTGACCACTTCCTGATTTGCGACGTGGTTATGAAAAAGGATTTTCCGGCGGAGCGCTGGTTCTGGTTCGATCCGCCGTTCAACCGTGGAGAGTCGGTTCTGTTGCACAAGCAGGCCGACAATGTCTGGCGTATCGACTTCCAGCTCGGATTCGATACCGACAAGGAAGAGGAGGTGAAGCCCGAAAACGTCATCCCGCGCCTCAAGAAAATGCTGGGCGAGGATACGGAGTTCGATCTGGAATGGGTGTCGGTCTATACCTTCAACTGCCGGCGGCTGGAACGCTTCCGGCACGGTCGTGTCCTGTTTGCCGGTGATGCCGCGCATCAGGTTTCACCCTTTGGCGCGCGCGGGGCCAACAGCGGCTTGCAGGATACCGACAATCTGGCATGGAAGCTGAAACTGGTTCTGGATGGCAAGGCACCGGAAGGATTGCTGGACACTTATGATTTCGAACGTGTTCTGGCAGCCAAAGAAAACCTGCTCAACTCCACCCGATCGACAGATTTTATCACGCCCAAGTCGGATGCGAGCCGGGCCTTCCGCGATGCTGTTCTGCAGCTTTCGGGTCGCTACGAGTTTGCCCGCGGGCTGGTGAACTCGGGCCGCCTGTCGGTGCCGTCAATCTATGACGGCTCGCCGCTTAACGGTGCGGATGTTGCCGGAATGCCGGACCGCTCGCGCCCCGGCGCGCCGATCCCCGATGCGCCTGTGGCAGGTGGCTGGCTGATCGACAAAACCGGCGGCGGCTTCCAGTTGATGGGAATCAATACGGCGGTGCCGGACGGGCTGGTTATCGACGGCATAGAGATCGGTGCGCTCAATCTCGACAGTTCCGGAGCGCCGGAACTGGCCGAGCGGTTCCTCGGGGATGAAACCACGGCGGTCTATCTTCTGCGCCCCGACCAGCATGTCGCGGCGCGCTGGCGGGAATTCAACGAGGCGGAAGTGCGGGCGGCCCTGCAAGCCGCCATTGGCCGCAATCAGGGAGAGTAACAATGGGAAAACTGATTACAGAACCGCAAATCGCGGAGGGCGATGATTTCTACGAAGCTTTGATCGACCTGCACAAGGGGAAGAACAAATCCGAGAGCGCGATCATAAATGCCAAACTCATCCTGCTGCTGTCCAACCATATTGGTGATCGCGAGGTTCTTGACGAAGCCTTTGCCATCGCCACCGAGAGATCCTGAGGGAGAACACAATGAAAATCGAACAGATCCACCACGTCGCCTATCGTTGCAAGGACGCCAAGGAAACCGTGGAATGGTATAACAAGATGCTGAACATGGATTTTGTTCTGGCCATTGCCGAGGACAAGGTTCCGAGCACCCACGAACCGGACCCCTACATGCATATCTTTATGGATGCGGGCAACGGCAACGTGCTGGCATTTTTCGAACTGCCGACGAAGCCGGAAATGGGCCGCGACCCCAACACCCCGATCTGGGTGCAGCACATCGCCTTCAAGGTCAAGGACCGCGACGAACTGATTGCGTTCAAGGAGCATCTCGAGGCCAACGGAGTCGAGGTTCTGGGCGTTACCGACCACTCGATCTTCCATTCCATCTATTTCTTCGACCCCAACGGCCACCGCGTCGAACTGGCCTGCCCGGATCCCGAAGAAGAGGCCATGCTGGAAAAGCTGGACGCGGTGAAATGGGACATGCTGGAAGAATGGTCGCGCACCAAAAAGGCCCCCAAACACGCCGACTGGATGCACAAGAAAGAGCTGTCCGGCAGCTAACCGAACAGGGCCGCCGCACCGATGATCGCGGCGGCCACAAACCAGCTTCGCCACAACACGCTGACCGCGCCCTCGATATCCATCGGGTCGAGCGCCTTGCGTCCCCCGGAGTTCACCCAGGCCAGATCGCGCATAGTGCCGTCATAGCTGCGCGGCCCCGCCAATGCCACGCCCAGCACACCGGCCATTGCAGCCTCGGGCCATCCGGCATTGGGCGAGCGGTGCTTGCGCGCATCGGCCTGCATGACCTTCCACGCATCCTCGGACCAATACGCCAGACAGATCAGCCCGCCGGTAATCCGCGCCGGAATCCAGTTCATCACATCGTCGAGGCGCGCTGCCGCCCAGCCGAATTGCTCGTACCTTTCGTTGCGGTAGCCGATCATGGAATCGGCGGTGTTCACCAGCTTGTAAACAACAATCCCCGGCAGTCCGAACAGGAAGAACCAGAAAGCGGGGGCAATCACCCCGTCCGAGAAATTCTCTGCCGCGCTTTCGATCGCTCCGCGTGCCACCCCGCTCCGGTCGAGGCTTTCTGGATCCCGCCCGACAATCATCGACACCGCCCGCCGCCCCTGTGGCAGGCCCTCGCGCAGGGCCCCGGCCACCTGCTGCACATGTTCCGTCAGGCTCCGCTGCGCCAGCAGGATCGCGGCGACGATGATCTCCAGCAGCCCGCGATCGGGAATGGCCGCAATCAGCCCGCCCGCCAGCGCCCCGCCGATAACCAGCGCCGCCATCACCAGCATGCCCTTCTGTTTCCGGTTGTCGCCATGGTTAACGCGCGCGTCGAACCATTCCACCCAGCGCCCCATCAAGGTCGCCGGATGTTTGAACCGTTTCCACAGCCAGTCGGGTTCGCCCAGAACCGCATCCAGAATCATTGCGAGGAAAAGAAAAGAGGCTGAAAACATCGGGTTGCTCCGGTGCGGGCGGTTTCGGGTGCGTCTTGCTGGATAAACATAGAAGGGCACGCCGTCCAGCAATGCTTTATCTGGTAGGGAAACGGGAATATCCCACCACATGTTGAGCGTTAATGATTTGTTAACATATTTCCTAAATGTTTAGGCAATTCTTAACACTTTGCTGCCAAGCCCGCGGGCGATCGAGGAAACAATGAGAGTATTGCTGGTTCAGAACAATCGGGGTCTCTCCGGCCTCTGGGCGGCATTCCTCGCCCGCCAGAATATCGAGGTCACGCAGGCCCATACGCAGGCCGAGGCCATCGACCGCCTCCGTTTCGGCGATTTCGATGCGCTGGTTCTCGATCTTGTATTGCCCGACGGCGGAGCCATCGCGATCTCCGATTTCGCCACCTACAGACACCCCGATGTGCCGATCATCGCCGTGACCGGCAGCAGTTTCTTTTCCGACGGTTCGATTTTCGAACTGATCCCCAACGCCCGCAGCCTGATGCGCACGCCATTGCGCCCCGACGACCTTGCCGCTGTGCTGGACCACTATGTTCCGGACGACGAAAGCGCCGCCCAGCACGCATAAAAAACCGCACATAACGCAATTGAAACTTGACGTTAACCTTTTTCCGGCAAACGATAGGGATCGTAAATGTTGGAGACGGTAATGGAAGCATATCTTTCCGAGGCGGTTCTTGCGGGTCTTAAAAAGGCACGCATGGACGACGCGATGAAAAAGAACCGGTTGCGGGTCCATGCGGGGGACGATGTGTTTCCGATCTACAAGCTCTGGGAAGACGGATTCTCGATGATGGCCGACGTGGCACCGCATTTGCGCGGCCTTGTGGATGTTTACGACGGTTCGCGACACCTGCTGCAATGCCTCGTTATCCACTCGGAACCCGAAGGCGAGCTGGTGAATTTCGAGTTCAAGCGCCGGACCGAAGCGGTGGAGGAAGCCCCGAAAGACTACGCCCGGGACGAAAACGCCCCCGTGGCCCTGATCGCGGGATAATCCGCGCGAAACCCTGCCAACGGGGTGTAATCTTGTGTCATTTCCGGATTATGCGCAATATCCTCCCGAATTTTCCGCAAATCCGCCGCAGAATCCCGAAAATTTCCCGCGCGCGATCTCCTATCTTCTGGTGAACCCCCTGACAGGAGCCGGACATGATCGAAAAACCCTATCTGCTTTTCCTCGGCGACGCGCCGGACCAGTTGGCCGCCAAGGTCGCACAAGGCATCAAGGACTGGCGTCCCGAAGACGTGGTCGGCCAGTTCCGGATGGAGGGCTGCAAGGCCGACATGGGCCTGCAGGACATGACCATCGCGCAGGCGGTCGAGGCCGGCGCCCGCACGCTTGTCGTCGGTGTTGCCAATCGTGGCGGCCATATCTCCGACGCATGGATTTCTGTTCTGACCGAGGCCTTGCAGGCCGGCATGGACATAGCCTCCGGCCTGCACAACCTGTTGTCGGACGAGGGCGCGCTGGTCGCCGCCGCCCAGATGCACGGCGGCACTCTGCATGATGTGCGCATCCCGACCGTCGCCTATCCCATTGCCAGCGGCAAGAAACGCACCGGTAAACGCTGCCTCGCGGTCGGCACCGATTGTTCGGTTGGCAAGATGTATACCGCCATCGCCATCGAGCGCGAAATGCACAAGCGCAACATGAATGCCACCTTCCGCGCCACCGGCCAGACCGGCATCCTGATCACCGGCGGCGGCGTGCCGCTCGACGCGGTGATTGCCGATTTCATGGCCGGCGCGGTGGAATACCTGACCCCCGACAACGACCCCGACCACTGGGATATTATCGAGGGGCAGGGCAGCCTGTTCCACGCCTCCTATTCCGGCGTCACCATGGCGCTGGTCCACGGCGGCCAGCCCGACGCGCTGATCCTGTGTCACGAACCGACGCGCGATCACATGCGCGGCCTGCCGGATTATAAACTGCCGACGCTGGAACAGCTCCGCGATACCGCCCTGCCGCTGGCGCAGGTGGTCAATCCGGCCTGCAAGGTCGTGGCGATTTCCGTCAACACCGCGAAGATGGGCGAGGAGGAAGCGCGCGAATACCTCTCCGATCTGGAACTCCGCATGGGCCTGCCCGCCGTAGACCCCTACCGTCAGGGCGCCGCCCGTCTGGTGGATGCGCTGGAGGCCATCTAGGTGCGGATCGAGGTCACCGAGGCAGCCTTTGAACTGGCCGAGGCATTCGTCATCTCGCGCGGCGCGCGCACCCATGCCAAGGTGCTGACCGTCACCGTCACCGACGGCCTGCACAGCGGCCGCGGCGAATGCGTCCCCTATGCCCGCTACGGCGAAACGATGGAGAGTGTCACCGCCCTGATCAAGGGCCTGCCGCTCCCGCTTGGTCGCGCGCGCCTGCAAACCCTGCTGCCTGCAGGCGCTGCCCGCAACGCCGTCGATTGCGCCCTCTGGGATCTGGAGGCCAAGCAAACCGGCAAGCGTGTGTGGCAACTGGCCGGCCTGCCGGAACCGAAACCGGAGATCACCGCCTTCACCCTGTCGCTCGGCACGCCGGAATCCATGCAGGCCGCCGCAGCAAAGAACGCCTTCCGCCCGCTCCTGAAAATCAAACTCGGCGGCGGCGAGGAAGACCTCGCCCGCCTGCGCGCCGTGCGGGCAGGGGCCCCCGATACCGATATTATAGTCGATGCCAACGAAGGCTGGACGCCGGAGCTTTACGCCAGCCTCGCCCCCGTCCTGCTGGACCTTGGCGTCAAACTGGTGGAACAGCCGCTCCCTGCCGGTGCCGACGACGCGCTGCTGGACATGGACCGCCCGCTACCCGTTTGCGCCGACGAGAGCGCCCACGACCGCAGCACGCTGGACGCGCTCAGGGGCAAATACGACGTGGTCAACATCAAGCTCGACAAAACCGGGGGCCTGACCGAGGCGCTGGCCCTGAAACAGGCCGCGCTTGATGCCGGTTTCGGCGTAATGGTCGGCTGCATGGTCGGCACCTCGCTCGCCATGGCCCCCGCCGTTCTGGTGGCACAGGGCGCAGACTTCACCGACCTTGACGGCCCGCTCCTGCTGGCCGAGGATCGCGCAACACCACTTTACTACGACAACGCCGGAGCGCACCCGCCCTCCGCCGAGCTATGGGGATAGAACATGAGCCGCACTGTTTACGTTAACGGGGAATACCTGCCCGAAGAGGATGCCAAGATCTCGATTTTCGACCGCGGTTTCCTGATGGCCGACGGGGTTTACGAGGTCACATCCGTCCTCGACGGCAAGCTGCTCGATTTCCCCGGCCACATGACCCGCCTTGCCCGCTCGCTGGGCGAACTGGACATGGACACACCGGTCACGGATGCGGAAATGGAGGCGATCCACCGCGAACTGATCCGTGCCAACGACATCGACGAAGGGCTGGTCTATCTGCAGGTCACGCGCGGCGCGGCGGATCGGGATTTCCATTACCCCGAAGGGGTCAAACCCTCGCTGGTCCTGTTCACGCAAAAGAAAACCCTGACCGAAACCCCCGCCGCTACCAACGGCATCAAGGTGGTTTCCATCCCCGACATCCGCTGGGGCCGTCGCGACATCAAGACCGTGCAACTGCTCGCCCCCTCGATGGGAAAAATGGCGGCGAAGGCCGCGGGTGCCGATGACGCTTGGCTGGTCGAGGACGGTTTCGTAACCGAGGGCACCTCCAACAACGCCTATATCGTCAAGGGCGGCAAGATCATCACCCGTAACCTCTCCACCGATATCCTGCACGGCATCACCCGTGCCGCCGTCCTGCGTTTCGCGCGCGAGGCGCAGATGGAGGTCGAGGAACGCCCCTTCACCATCGACGAGGCAAAAGAGGCCGACGAGGCGTTTATCACCTCTGCCTCCACCTTCGTCTGTCCGGTGGTGGAGATCGACGGGGCGAAAATTGGCGATGGCACGCCCGGTCCGGTCGCCAGGCGCCTGCGCGAGATTTATCTGGAAGAGAGCCGCAAGACCGCGACTTAGCCGAGCGCAACCCCGAACAGCGAACCGACAGCAGCAGTCGCGGCCATTGCGATACCGCCCCATATGGTTACGCGCAACGATGCCTTGAGCATCGGTGCTCCGCCGGTGCGGGCGGAAACCGCACCCATCAGGGCCAGAGCAAGCAAAGATACGACTGTGGTGGCCAGCGATATTTGCGGTTCGGGCGCGAAAATCACGGCGCCCAGCGGCAGCGCCGCACCGGCTGTAAAGGATCCGGCCGAGGACAATCCCGCCTGAATCGGCCGCGCCTTCAACCCGTCGGTGATGCCCAGTTCATCACGGGTATGTGCGCCGAGCGCATCTTTCGCCATTAGTTCTTTGGCAACCTGCAGGGAAAGGTCCGGGGACAGGCCGCGCTCGCGATAGATGTCGGCCAGTTCCTGTGTCTCGAACACCGGATCGGTTTCCAGTTCCCTTTTCTCGCGCGCGATATCGGCCGCCTCGCTATCCGCCTGCGAACTGACCGAGACATACTCCCCCGCCGCCATGGACATCGCACCGGCCACCAGTCCGGCCGTTCCCGCCAGCAAAACCTCGCTTTGCCCGACACCTGCCGCCGCAACACCGGTAATCAGGCTGGCGGTGGAAACTATCCCGTCATTCGCCCCCAGCACAGCAGCCCGAAGCCAGCCGATGCGGGTGATATAATGGTTTTCCTTGTTCTGTATCGGTGGTCTCGCCATCAGTTTATCGCCTTGTCCAGAATTTCCTGTGCGCGCACACAATCGCTGTTCATCTGCGCAATCAATGCCTCCAGAGTATCGTATTTTTCCTCCGGCCGTTGATAGGCCACCAGCGCGACAGATACCGGCGCGCCGTACAAATCCCCGCTGAAATCGAACAGATGTGTTTCCAGATTCGGCTTGTTCACCCCGAAGGTTGGCCGGATGCCAAGCGAGGCCGCCCCCTTGAACACCCCTTTATGCGGTCCGTCGAGAATGTCGAAAAACACCGCATAGACTCCGAACTTCGGCAGGTGTAGCCCGTCCAGCGACAGGTTCGCCGTCGGAAACCCCAGCTCCCGCCCGCGCTGGTCGCCCTTTTCCACCACCCCGTCGATCCGGTGCCAATGGCCAAGTATGCGCGCTGCGTCCTCCGGGCGCCCGTCGGACAGTGCCTCGCGGATGGCGGTGGAGGAATAATCCCCCTTCGCATCCGACACCAGCGGCGCAATGGTCACGCCGAACCCGTATTTCTTGCCGAATTCACACAGCGCCTCCGCATCGCCCGAGCGTCCCTTGCCGAACCGGAAATCCGCGCCGACCACCACATGCCGGATACCCAGCCCCTTGGCCAGAACCTCGCGTGCGAATTCCTCCGCCGTCAGCGAGGACAGCGCCTTGTCGAACGGGATTTCAAACAACACATCTATCCCCAGCTTCTCCAGCCGGTGCGCCCGCGTTTTGGAGCGCATCAGACGGAACGGCGGTGCGTCGGGGGCAAAAAACTCGCGCGGGTGCGGCTCGAAGGTTACGATCCCCAGCGGGGCGTCATGGTTGACCGCCACGGCCCGCGCCAGCGCAATCACCGACTGGTGCCCCAGATGCACCCCGTCGAAATTGCCCATGGCCACGACAGCGCCGCGCGCCGTGTCGGGAATATCCTGATAGGTCTTGAAAATCTGCATGGCCTCTACGGGCCGTGCCCGCATCCCTAGTCGAACTTGCGGCTCGGCGCCAGAACCAGCGCGTCACCCTTCAGAACAACGGTATCGCCCACACGGCAGGCGCATTCAAGGGTAACCCGACGTTTGGCGTAGTCGATCGCCAGAACCGTCACCGTTGCCTCCACCCGGTCCCCGGGGCGCACCGGCGCCATAAAGGTCAGATTCTGCTTCAGATACACGGTGCCATGCCCGGGCAGTTGCTCGCCAATCACCGCCGAGATCAGCCCAGCCGTCAGCATCCCGTGCGCGATGCGACCACCGAAAATGGTCTCCTGTGCATATTCCTCGTCCAGATGCACGGGATTGTGGTCGGTTGACAGCTCGGCAAACATCTCGATCTCGCGGTCGCCAATGGTCTTGGCCAGCGAGCGTTCCATACCGATTTCCAGATCCTCGATACAGATCGTGCCGACAGGGAGGTTATGTTGCGGAGTATCGAGCATTGCGCTTTCCTTGGCCATGGGACTCAACATGATTGTGCGTTGCACCATGTCTAGCCGATTCCAAATGGCCGCGCAATATAATTACGCAAAAAGTTTTTCAGGCGAAATTTACTGTCTCTCGCAATCTAGCGCAGTTTTTCCGCCACATAGGTCGGATCCAACTGGTGCGCCTGAAAAAACGCCTCCAGATTCGCCGCATCCGGCACCCCGTTCACGCTCGGGATTTCATCCGCCGCAAGCCCGCCGGTCAGGAACAGGCTGTCCATTCCCTGCGCCATCGCGCCGCGAATATCTGTGTTGATACCGTCACCGATGCACAGGATCCGGTCCTCGGCAAAATCGAAGCCGGTGCGCGCCGCCAGCCGCATCCGCGCCAGTTCGTAAACCGGCGAATAGGGTTTGCCGAAATACAGGCTCTTGCCGCCGGCCTCCTCATAGGCTTTGGCGATTGCGCCGGCACAGAAAATCCGCTTGTCGCCCAGATCGACGAACAGGTCGGGATTGGTGCAGAGCATCTTCAGCCCGCGATTGACCCCGTCGAGGATGGTCAGCCGATAGTCGTCAGGTGTCTCGGTCAGGTCGTCGAACAATCCGGTGCAGACAATCCCCTCGGCCTCGTTCAGCGCTACCCGCTCTATGGCAGGCAGATTGCGCAGGTGTTCCGGCAAATCGTTGAAGAAACTGAGGTCGCGCTCCGGTCCCAGATGATAGACCTTGCGCCCGACCATCCCCGCCATCAGGGCCTCTTGCGCCGCATCGCCGGAACTGGCGATCTCGTGCCAGATATCCTCCGGCACGCCGATCCGCGCCAGTTGCCGCCTGACCGAGGTTTGCGGGCGCGGCGAATTGGTCAGCAGCACCACCATGCCGCCACCCGCCTTGAACGCACGCAATGCCTCGACCGCTTCGGGGAAGGGCTCCAGCCCGTTGTGCAGACATCCCCAGAGGTCGACAAAAATCGCGTCATACATGGCGCCGATATCGGCCAGTCTGGCAAGCGGCTGCGCCACGATCAGACTTTCAGGTTCGGGATGATCTGCTTCTTGCGCGAAACAACGCCGGGCAGCACTACGGTATCGCCATCAACCGAAACGCCGAAGGATCTCTCGGCCACGGTTTTCACCAGATCGTTCGGCACCAGAAGAGTCGCTTCCTCGTTCAGGATATCGACCACGAACAGCAGCACCTGATCGACGCCATCCTCGGCGGCAACGTCGCCCATGCTGGACATAAGGCTGTCCTTGCGCCCCAGCACCGCATCGGGGCTGGTGGTTTCCAGAACCGACACGCGGAAACCGGTGTCGCCAACCTCGTATTTCTTCGAATCCAGCCGCAGCAGTTCCGCATCGGTGAAATGCGAGATATCCGACTTCGCCGCAAACATTTCGGCGGCATAGGCGGGAATATCGATGCCGAGATCACCGGCCAGCCGCTCCGCAATCTCGCGGTCACGCGGGGTAGTGGTCGGGCTGCGGAATTCCAGCGTATCGGAAATGATGCAGCTCAGGATCAGCCCCTTGACGGCATCCGGCATGGTATCTAGCGCCGGTTCGCGCATGATCGAATACATCACCGTCGCGGTGGAGGCGACAGGCCGGATCGTGACGTTGATCGGCTTCTTCGTGGTGATTCCGCCGACCAGCAGGTGATGGTCGATGATCTGCCCGATGTCCGCGTCATTGATGCCCTCGGGCAATTCTGCCGGATTGTTGGTGTCCACGATCACGACTTTCTCGCCCGCTTCCAGCGTGCCCAGCAGCTCCGGCTGCGCAAAACCCCAGCGTTCCAGCACAAACTTCGCCTCGGTGTTCGGCTCGCCCAGAACATAGGCTTCGGCCTTCAGGTTGCGGATGTTGTTCAGGTACCACGCCCAGACAATGGCGGAGCAGGTGGCGTCTGTGTCGGGGGCCAGATGGCCGAAAATCTTGATCATGTCTCGTCTCGTTGTTGTGCGCTGCAATATCTGCGCCATATATAGGCGCCGGTTTTTCCTTTGTCACCTTCTTTGACAAATGAACGGAAAACATGCGGTACCGAGCCTTGACTCGCCCGAAGCGCCTGCCTAAATACCTGTCGTTATCACTCACCGGTGGCGAGTGCTAAAACAGCAGAGCCACCCTAACACTGGCATACTCGAAGGAGCATCCAAATGGCATTTACACCTTTGCACGACCGCGTAGTGGTTCGTCGTCTCGAAAGCGAAGAAAAAACCGCAGGCGGCCTGATCATTCCCGACACCGCCAAGGAAAAACCCTCCGAAGGCGAAATCGTGGCCGTTGGCGCAGGTGCGCGTGACGAAGACGGCGATCGCATCGCGATGGACGTAAAAGCAGGCGACAAAATCCTGTTTGGCAAATGGTCCGGCACGGAAATCACCCTCGACGGTGAAGACCTGCTGATCATGAAAGAAAGCGACATCCTCGGCATCATCGCCTGAGCGAATTCTCGTTAACCCTCTAATTCCAAGGAGCATCCCACATGGCTGCTAAAGACGTAAAATTCGACACAGATGCCCGCAATCGTATGCTGGCCGGCGTCGACATTCTTGCCAACGCTGTAAAAGTCACCCTCGGCCCGAAAGGCCGCAACGTGGTGATCGACAAATCCTTCGGCGCCCCGCGCATCACCAAGGACGGTGTAACCGTTGCCAAGGAAATCGAGCTGGAAGACAAGTTCGAGAACATGGGCGCGCAGATGGTAAAAGAAGTTGCCTCGCGCACCAATGACACCGCCGGTGACGGCACCACCACCGCGACCGTTCTGGCACAGGCCATCGTTCGCGAAGGCATGAAATCGGTTGCCGCAGGCATGAACCCGATGGACCTGAAACGCGGTATCGACGTGGCGATCGGCAACGTTGTCGAAAACATCAAGGGCATGGCCCGCGAAGTGAAAGACTCCGACGAGGTTGCGCAGGTCGGAACCATTTCCGCCAACGGCGAAGCCGAAATCGGCCGCCAGATTGCCGACGCCATGCAGCGTGTGGGCAACGAAGGTGTCATCACCGTTGAAGAAAACAAGGGTCTGGAAACAGAAACCGACGTTGTCGAAGGTATGCAGTTCGACCGTGGTTACCTGTCGCCCTACTTCATCACCAACCCCGACAAGATGGTTGCCGACCTCGAAGACTGCCTGATCCTGCTGCACGAGAAGAAACTCTCTTCGCTGCAGCCGATGGTTCCGCTGCTGGAAACCGTTATCCAGTCCGGCAAACCGCTGCTGATCATTGCCGAGGACGTGGATGGCGAAGCGCTGGCGACCCTCGTGGTCAACAAACTGCGCGGCGGCCTGAAAATCGCGGCTGTGAAAGCACCGGGCTTCGGTGACCGTCGTAAAGCCATGCTGCAGGATATCGCTATCCTCACAGGTGGTCAGGTGATCTCCGAAGAACTGGGCATGAAGCTCGAGTCCGTCACCATCGACATGCTCGGCACGGCCAAGAAAGTCCACATCACCAAAGACGAGACAACCATCGTCGACGGTGCCGGCGACAAAGCCGAGATCGCAGCCCGCGTGGCGCAGATCCGCACCCAGATCGAGGAAACCTCCTCCGACTACGATCGCGAAAAACTGCAGGAGCGTGTTGCGAAACTCGCTGGCGGTGTTGCCGTGATCCGCGTTGGCGGTTCTACCGAGATCGAAGTGAAAGAGCGTAAAGACCGTGTTGACGATGCACTGAACGCGACCCGTGCGGCCGTTCAGGAAGGCGTCATCGTTGGCGGTGGTGTTGCTCTGGTGCAGGCTGCGAAAGCACTGGCCGACGTGACCGGCGAAAACTCCGACCAGAATGCCGGTATCTCCATTGTTCGCCGTGCGCTCGAAGCGCCGCTGCGCCAGATCGCCGACAACGCCGGTGTTGACGGAGCTGTTGTGGCTGGCAAAATCCGCGAGTCCGACGACGTCACTTTCGGCTTCAACGCCCAGACCGAGGAATATGGCAACATGTTCGACTTCGGTGTGATCGATCCGGCCAAAGTAACCCGCACCGCGCTCGAGGATGCCGGTTCCATCGCCGGCCTTCTGATCACCACCGAAGCCATGATCGCCGACAAGCCCGAGAACCCGGGTGCCGCGGCAGCAATGCCCGACATGGGCGGCATGGGCGGCATGGGCGGCATGATGTAAGTCATACCGACATTGCGAATATCGAAACGGGGGGCTTCGGCCTCCCGTTTTTTTACACGCGGAATTGACGCCCCGTGTGCGGGCGCTGCTGGACAAGGCCTCGGTCGGGGTGTCCACTCCGCGCATGCGTTTGTTCCTGATCACCCTCCTTGCCTTGATCGCCTTCGCCGCGAACTCCGTCCTGACGCGCAGCGCGCTCAGTTTCGAGCAGATCGGCGCCGGAGCATTTGCCGCTATCCGTCTGGGTTCGGGCGCGGTGATGCTGTTTGTTCTAGTCGCCCTGCGTGGCGGTGCGGCGCGGGTGATGCGGCAGGGGCGCTTTTCGTCGGTTGCGGCCTTGCTGCTTTACGCCGTTGCGTTCTCCTATGCCTATGTCACACTCGACGCCGGTCTGGGCGCGCTGATCCTGTTTGGCGGTGTCCAGATCACGATGTTTGCCGGTGCCTTGCTGGGTGGCGAGCGCCCGTCGGTTGCGCGCTGGTTCGGGACGGTCAGCGGTATGGCAGGTCTCGCCATTCTTTTTGCGCCCGGCAATGCCACGCCCGAACCCTTCGGTGTGGGGCTGATGCTGGCGGCCGCGCTCGGTTGGGGGGTCTATTCCCTGCAAGGCCGAAAGGTGCGTGCGCCATTGGAAGCGACGGCGGCCAATTTCATCCTCGCGGCCCCCTTCGCGATCCTGCTGTGGATATTGTTGCCGGCCTCTTTCCCTGCCTCAATGAATGGCGTGTTGTTGGCTGTTGCCTCGGGCGCGCTGGCCTCCGGTCTCGGCTATGCGATCTGGTATGCGACGCTGCCCAGTCTGGATTCCAGTCTGGCCGCCGTTGTCCAGCTCTTGGTTCCGATCATTGCGCTGGGCGGGGGCATGGCGTTCCTCGGCGAGGGGGCGAGCTGGATTTTCGCCATTTCAACCGTGCTGGTTCTGGGGGGCGTTCTTGTTGCGGTGCTGTGGCCGGAACCGGAAAAACCCTGAGGGATGCGCCGAAATGTGCCGGAAATGCCATTCCATGACACAATATGTTGCGCAATTCCGATTATTGACTTACGCTGGCATGGCAATTTGTCACCAAGGCGCCAGCCTTCATTGAAAAGGAAACGGGTATGAGCAAACGCGACGACCTCATTGCAGTTTATGCATCTGATCTGAAAGAAAAATGCGGGATTAATCCCGACATGGACCTGCTGACCAAAGTCACCATCGGCTGCGGTCCGTCCATCTACAACGCCGACGCATCGACCGTCGCCGGCTCGCAGGAATCCGAACTGGAAACGGTGAAGAACAATTTCCTGATCAAGAAACTCGGCCTCAAGGATGGCCCGGAACTGATGGCCGCGATCGATGAAGCCATCAACACCTACGGTCGTTCCAACCGTAACAAATACCGTGCTGTTATCTACTACATGCTTACAAAAAAATTCGGCAAAGAGTCGGTCTACGGCTAAAGTCCGGTCAAGTTATCGGCAGGTTTGCAAGGCCCCCGCAGCAAATGCGGGGGCTTTGGTTTTTGTGAAATCCGAAAAAGTTGGAACATTCCAACTTTCCTATTATTCGTGTAATTTCAGTATATTAAGCGAAATAAGAACAATCCGGAAGCGGTGTCAACTACTCAACGGTTTAACCCGGTTTATGTGCCCCATCTTCCGCCCTGCCTTGATATCCGCTTTTCCGTAGAGGTGCAGTCCGGCATCGGTTATGCCCGCATATTGCAACACATCATCCCCGATCAGGTTGGTCATCACCACGTCGGAGTGGCGCGCCGCGTCGCCGAGCGGCCAGCCCGCCACCGCGCGGATGTGCTGCTCGAACTGGTCGATGACGCAGCCGTTCTGTGTCCAGTGGCCGGAATTATGCACCCGCGGCGCCACCTCGTTGACCAGCAGGCCGGCAGGGGTCACGAACAGCTCCACCCCCATGACGCCGGTATAGTTGAGCGAATTGAGGATGTTGCCCGCAAGCAGAACCGCCTCCATATGTTGCCCCGCTGCCAGCGTGGCCGGAACGGTGGTGGTGTCGAGGATCCCGTCCTTGTGGATGTTTTCGCCGGGGTCGTAGCAGACCACGGCACCGTCAACGCCCCGCGCGGCGATCACGGAAATCTCGCGCTGGAAATCGACGAAACCTTCCAGAACGGCGGGCGCGCCCTGCAGGGCCTCGAAGGCCTCGGCAGCTTGCGCAGGGTCTGTAATCCGTACCTGCCCCTTGCCGTCATAGCCGAAACGCCGCGTTTTAAGGATGGCGGGCGTGCCGATGGTATCGAGCGCTGCCTGCAGGTCGTCGAGCGTGTCGACCTGTGCAAAAGGTGCGACCTTCAGGCCGAGCGAGGTGAGGAACTCTTTCTCGGCAATCCGGTCCTGCGACACAGCAAGCGCGTTGCGTTGCGGGCGCACGGGACGGATGGATTCCAGAATGTCGAGCGCGCCGGTCGGGATGTTTTCAAACTCGAAGGTGATGACATCGACGGAGGCGGCGAATTCGGTCAGGGCTTCGGTATCGTCATAGGGGGCGGTTGTCACACGGGCGGCGACATCACCGGCGGGCGGGTTCGCGCCGGGTTCGAAGATGTGGGTTTTCAGGCCGAGGCGGGCCGCGGCCATCGACAGCATTCGGCCCAATTGGCCGCCGCCGAGAATACCGATGGTCGAACCGGGGGGCAGGGGGCTAGTCATGCGGTTCGTCCGCGATCGAGGCCGAGAGGTCCGCGCGCCACTTTTCCAGCCGTTCGGCCAGCACGGGGTCGGAATTGGCGAGGATGGCGGCAGCCATCAGGCCCGCATTGGCCGCTCCCGCTTCGCCAATCGCCATGGTGCCGACGGGGAAACCCTTGGGCATTTGCACGATGGAATAGAGCGAGTCGACGCCCGACAGCGCGCGGGTCCGGATCGGCACACCCAGCACCGGCACGCGGGTTTTGGAGGCCATCATGCCCGGCAGATGGGCAGCGCCGCCGGCGCCCGCGATGATAACCTGCAAGCCGCGACCGGCGGCGGTTTTGCCGTAGTCCCAGAGCCGGTCCGGCGTGCGGTGGGCGGAGACGATTTTCGTCTCGTAGGTCAGGCCGAGTTCATCCAGCACGCTGGCAGCAGCCTTCATGGTTGGCCAGTCGGACTGGCTGCCCATGATGATACCGATTTTGGGTTGGGTCATCTCCGGCTCCTTCGTGGTTTCGCTCCGGTTATAGCGCGCTAGGCGATAATGTCAGGGGTAATTTCGTCCTCGAGGCGCTTGATACTGTCCTTCAGTGCCAGTTTCTGCTTTTTCAGCCGGCGCAGGGTCAGCTGGTCGGCAATGCGCGACTGGTCGAGGGCGTGGATTGCCTCGTCCAGGTCGCGATGCTCGCGCAGGAGCATTTGCAGGCGAATGTGCAGGATTTCCTGATGGTCCAGCGTCGGCGGGGTGGTCATGGTGTTTGGTCCATGTGAAGTTTCAGCGCAACTATAGCAAAGTTGAAACATCGGGAATAGCCCGAAGCCCTTGTTATTATGTCGCTGACGCCCCATATCTCGGCCAATCGACGCAGATTTTCAAAGGATATGCCCATGCCGAGACCGTCTTTTGTTTCCTATCCCAATATGCTGGGATTTGAACGACTCGAAGGGCTGATCGAGCGGTGCGTGAAATCCGGTGGCGACGGGTTCCCGCCGTTCAATATCGAGGTGCGGAACGGCTCGGAATACCGGATCTCGCTGGCGGTGGCAGGGTACTGCGAAGAAGATTTGTCGGTGACGCTGGAGGGCACGGAGCTTACTATTCAAGGCCGGAAATCCGACGGGGACACGTCGCAGGACTTCCTGCATCGCGGCATTGCCGGACGGCAGTTTCGCAAGCAGTTTTTGCTGGCACCGCAACTCGAAATCCGTGGCGCCTCGCTGGCGAACGGGCTGCTGGATATCGATTTTATCTGGCGGCGCGAGGAGCCGGGAATTCAGAAAATTTCCATAAACAAAAAATGATTCCGCTCGAGCGCGCCGGAGGTGGCCGAAAAATACAATTTCTGCTTGCGACAATTTGTTCAAGTAAATCGAAAGGCGGGAGCGCATATTCAGAGAATCTGAAATGATGGGGGGTTCCCGGGCCCCTTTCATCGAATTTATTTAAACTATTAACCAATTTGAAAATTACGGTCGAATTAGGGCAAAGATTTGGTTAAAAAACGGATGTTAGTAATGAGTATCGAGGATTCGAGGAGGTTTGCCTAGACCTTCAAAGTGTCTGAACTTAGTCGTTGTGCTTATGTTTGGCTGGCGGGCCACAGATAGACCCCAGATCAGAGAATGCATTATTGCTGATTTGTGCCGGGGCAAAACGACGAAATAGACGCGACGGATCCTTGAAGTAACGGAGCTTGCTCCGCTGTTCAAGGTGCCGAGTATGAGAGTTCTTATTTTCGGAACGTCTCGCAAGTAAAAGAAGCGCACGGGCATCCCTACGGGTCCGTGCGCTTTTTCTTTATCCGGCGATCAATCCCAACTGCTCCAGTTTCAGGATGACCTGATGGGCGCAGTTGTCGACGTCGACATTTTCGGTTTCTACGCGCAGTTCGGGGTTTTCCGGTTCCTCGTAGGGGTCGGAGATGCCGGTGAACTCCTTGATTTTGCCTTCACGCGCCAGTTTGTAGAGCCCCTTGCGGTCGCGGCGTTCGCATTCCTCGAGGCTGGTGGCTACGTGGACCTCGACGAAGGTGCCGAACTGTTCGATTTCCTCGCGCACGGCGCGGCGCGTGGCGGTGTAGGGGGCGATCGGGGCGCAGAGCGCGATGCCGCCATTCTTGGTGATTTCCGAGGCCACATAGCCAATGCGGCGGATGTTGAGGTCGCGGTGTTCCTTGCTGAATCCCAGTTCCGAGGACAGGTTTTTGCGCACGACATCGCCGTCCAGAAGCGTGACGGGGCGGCCGCCCATCTCCATCAGTTTGACCATCAGCGCGTTGGCGATGGTGGATTTGCCCGAGCCGGACAGGCCGGTGAAGAACACGGTGAAACCCTGTTTCGATTTTGCGGGGCGGGTGCGGCGCAGTTCTTCCACCACTTCGGGGAAAGAGAACCAGTCCGGGATGTCCAGCCCCTCGGTCAGGCGGCGGCGCAGTTCGGTGCCGGAGATGTTAAGGACGGTCTTGTCCTTCTCGACCTCGTCGATCGGCTCGTATTGGGCCTTTTCCTGTACGTAGACCATGTGTTTGAAATCGACCATCTCGACGCCGATTTCCTGTTCATGTTTCTTAAACAGTTCCTGCGCATCGTAGGGGCCGTAGAAATCCTCGCCAGCCGAGTTCTTGCCCGGTCCGGCGTGGTCGCGGCCAACGATGAAATGGGTGCAGCCGTGATTGGCGCGGATCAGCCCGTGCCAGACGGCCTCTCGCGGGCCGCCCATGCGCATGGCGAGGTTCAGCAATGACAGGGAGGTTGTGGAGGCGGGATATTTGTCCAGCACGGCCTCGTAGCAGCGCACGCGGGTGAAATGGTCGATATCGCCCGGCTTGGTCAGCCCGACCACCGGATGGATCAGCAGGTTGGCCTGCGCCTCCTTGGCGGCGCGGAAGGTCAGTTCCTGATGGGCGCGGTGCAGCGGGTTTCGGGTCTGGAAGGCGACGATGCGGCGCCAGCCCATTTTGCGAAAATAGGCGCGCAGCTCGTTCGGTGTGTCGCGACGACCGCGATAGTCGTAGTGCATCGGGGCCTGAATGCCGATCACCGGCCCGCCGAGGTAGACCTCGCCTGCCGTGTTGTGCAGGTAGTTGACGGCGGGGTGGGCGATGTCGTCGGCACCGAATACGGCCTCCGCCTCGCGGGATTTGTCCGGCGTCCATTTGTCGGTGACCGACAGGATGGCGAGGATCACGCCCTCGGGGTCGCGCAGGGCGATGTCCTGACCCTCACCAACCGACTCGGCAAAATCCGCGCTGACGTCGAGGTTGACCGGCATCGGCCAGAGCGAGCCGTCGGCAAGGCGCATGTTGTCCAGAACGCTGTTATAGTCGTCCTCCCCCAGAAACCCTTTCAACGGGTTGAAACCGCCGTTCATCAACAGTTCCAGATCGCACATCTGGCGCGGGGTCAGGTCCCAGCTCGGCAGCTCGCCGGCCTCCACCTTCAGCTTCTCGGCACTGTCGTAGGAGACATAGAGTTCGGGGACGGGGGTCAAATTTCTGATTTGCATAGGGTTCTCGAATAAAAACGGGGCCAGTCTAGGGCCCCGTTTATGCTGTATTCGGGTAGGTTTTCAACCGAATTGCGTAGAAAACCGCCATTCGGGAATGTTTCTTCCGGTTTCAGGGGAAACCGGACAAACATTCCGGCCTATTCCTCCGCCGACAGAAAACGTTCGGCTTCCAGCGCGGCCATGCAGCCCATGCCTGCCGAGGTGACGGCCTGACGGTATTTGTAGTCGGTCAGATCGCCCGCGGCGAAGACACCGGGGATGGAGGTTTCGGTGCTGTCGGGTTTGGTGACAACATAGCCGCCCATATGGGTTTCGAGTGTGTCTTTCACCAGTTCCGAGGACGGGGCGTGACCGATGGCGATGAACACGCCTTTGCAGGGAATGTCCGTGATCTCGCCGGTCTTGACGTTTTTGGTCCGCACGCCCTCGACGCCCATCGGGTTTTCGGAGCCGTAGACCTCGACCAGTTCGTTGAACCAGAGCGGCTCGATTTTCGGGTTTTTCAGCAGGCGTTCCTGCAGGATTTTCTCCGAGCGCAACTCGTCGCGGCGATGGATCAGGGTGACCTTGGAGGCGAAGTTGGTAAGGAACAGGGCCTCCTCGACCGCGGAGTTGCCGCCACCGACCACGACGACCTCCTGTCCGCGATAGAAGAAACCGTCGCAGGTGGCGCAGGCGGAGACGCCGAAGCCCTTGAATTTTTCTTCCGAAGGCAGGCCGAGCCATTTGGCCTGTGCGCCGGTGGCGAGGATCACCGCGTCGGCGGTGTAGGTGGTGCCGGTGTCGCCCTTGGCGACAAACGGGCGTTTGGACAGGTCGAGGTCGCTGATGTGATCGGCGATGATCTCGGTTCCGGCGGCGCGGGCGTGCTCTTCCATTTCGACCATCAGGTCGGGGCCTTGCACCTCTTTGCGGCCGGGCCAGTTTTCGACCTCGGTGGTGATGGTGAGCTGGCCGCCGGGCTGGATGCCCTGCACCAGAATCGGGTTCAGCATGGCACGGGAGCCGTAAACTCCGGCGGTGTATCCGGCAGGGCCGGAGCCGATGATGAGAAGGCGGGTGTGACGTGTTTCAGACATTTTCGGTAGCCTTTTGTAAATGCGTTGCTGCGTATATAGGCGGTCGCCCCTGCCCTGTGAAGGCGCGGCGCGGGGTTTTGCGGATCAGGCGCCGAAATTGTGGATTGCGAATTATTCTTGCGCGGGTGCGAAATATTATTGCGTGGCGCGCGGCTTGTCGATAATAACGAATACCTAGAAACACAGCAGGAATTGATATGCCGCTTACCAAACTCGACCCGATTGACCGGAAAATTCTGGCAGAGTTGCAGGCCGATGGCCGGATGACCAATGTGGAGCTGTCGGCCCGCGTCGGTATCTCGGCACCGCCCTGTCTGCGCCGTGTGCGGTCGCTGGAGGAGGCGGGGCTGATCCGTGGCTACCACGCGGATGTCAACGCGCGCGAACTGGGGTTCGAGGTACAGGTGTTTGCCATGGTCGGGCTGCATTCGCAGGCGGAGGTCGATCTGTCCGCCTTTGAAGAACGGGTGCGTGGCTGGCCGTTTGTGCGCGAGTGCCACATGCTGAATGGCGAGATCGACTTCATCCTGAAGTGCGTTGCGCCGGACCTGTCGAGTTTCCAGAGTTTCCTGACCAACGACCTGACCGCCGCGCCGAATGTGGCGAGCGTGAAAACCTCGCTGGTGATCCGCTGTGGCAAGGACGAGCCGGGTGTGCCGTTTTCGGTGCTCGAGGAACGGGCCGAGGATTAAAGCGTAATCACCGAGAGTTGCCGCCCGTAGTCGGGTTCTCCGGCGTGCGTAGTGCGGCGGTAGGAAAAGAACGCGTCGGGTTCGGAAAAGGTGCAGCGGCCGATCCAGCTTGCATCTTTTATGTCGGCGGCGCGGAGTTTGTTGACCACGAACATCGGCAGGTCGAACAGGTAGCGGTCGCCTTCTCCGTTGGTGAAAAACCGGCTGAAGGCGGGGTCTTCGGTCATGAAGGTTTCAAGGAATTCGGGGCCGACCTCGTAGGCGCGCTGGCTGATGCAGGGGCCGACGACGGCGGTGATGTTCTCGCGGGTTGCGCCGAGGGCGGTCATGGCGTCGATTGTGGAATCTGTAACGCCGCCAAGCGCCCCTTTCCATCCGGCGTGGGCTGCGCCGACGATTCCGGCGTCGGGGTCGCAAAACAGCACCGGCGCGCAATCGGCGGTGAGGATGCCGAGAGCGATGCCTTTGGTGCGCGTGACCATGGCGTCGGCTTTCGGGCGCTCGTCGGGCCAGGGGCCGGTTACCTCTACCACGTCGGGAGAGTGGATTTGATAGACCGACAGCAGGTTCCCAACCGGTACGTCCATGGCATCGGCCACGATTTTCCGGTTGGCGGCTACGGCGGCGGGATCATCATCCGAGCTTTGGCCGCAATTCAGCGAAGTATAAAGCCCCGTCGAGACGCCACCCTGACGGGTGAAGAACCCGTGGGTGACGTCGTCGAGCGCGGGATCACTCAGGAACGAGCGAGGCATCTGCGAAACCGGGGGCCTGCGGGGCGTCGCGGTGGACCAGTCCCATGACCTTGAACAGGGTGCCCATCTCGTCGGGG